>DUUE01000285.1 GCA_012841735.1 Bacillota bacterium
CAGCAGGGAAAAGACGGTATAAAGCTCCAGGCGCCCGGCAATCATAATGCAGGCCAGCCAGGTTTTTGCTCCCGGCGGCAGGAAGGAACAGTTTTCCGCCGGTCCTGCGGCCGCCAGGCCCGGTCCGATATTGCCCTGGGCGGAAGCCGCCAGCGAGACCGCAGTTACCAGGTCACAGCCGCCGACAGTCAGGTAAAGCACGGTAACGGCAATAAGCACAAAATAAAGGCAGACAAAGGCCACTATTCTGTTGACCACGGCTGCGGAAAGCATTTCATCCCCCAGCATGAGCGGTATTACCTCCCGCGGCCTGCTGCTTTTTTTCACTTCCCGCAGGAGAAACCTGCCTGTCACCAGCAAGCGGATTTGTTTTATGCCTCCTGCCGTGGAACCGCCGCACCCGCCGGAAAACATAAGCAGCAAAAGAACGGCCTGGGCAAAGGGAGGCCAGACAGTATAATCGGCCGAAGAGAATCCTGTCGTTGTCACAATTGATGTCACCTGAAAAAGAGCGTGGCGAAATGTATCCGTCCCGGGAAAACGGGCGGCAAAAAGCCCGAGAAACATAATTGCGGCTGCTGCCAGGACAAAGAGCAGGTAAAAGCGCATTTCCCTGTCGGCAAGAACCCGGTGCAGGCGCCCGCACAGCAGGTGATAATACAGCAGAAAATTGCCGCCAGCCAGAAACATAAAAATAATTAACACCCATTCCACCGCAGGGCTGGCAAAAGCGGCAATGCCGGCATTGCGTGTGGAAAAGCCGCCTGTGGCCACGGTGGCAAAAGCATGTGTCACGGCTTCAAAAAATGGCACACCGAGATAATTTAAAAGGACAGTTAAAACAGCTGTCAGGGCTATATACAAAAGCCAGAGCACTTTTGCCGTCTGGGCAATGCGGGGAGTCAGGGCCGCCGTCAGTGGCCCCGGCGCTTCCGCGGCAACCAGGCGGCCTGCACTTGCACCCAGCTTGGGGAATACGGCCACAAACAGCACCACAATCCCCATCCCGCCCAGCCAGTGCAGAAGCGCCCGCCAAAAGAGGAGCGCCCGGGACAGAGCTTCCACGTCGGCAAAAACGGTTGCCCCCGTTGTCGTCAGCCCGGATGCAGCCTCAAAAAAGGCATCGGCAAACTCAGGCACCGCACCGGACAGGTAAAAAGGCACTGCACTGAATAAAGCGGCCAAAAGCCAGGAAAGGGTGACAACGGCATAACTTTCCCGGACAGAGACCTGCCCGGGAGGACGCCCGGCAGAAAGGAGTGTCCAGGCAACAAGCATGGTCAGGCTCAGTGTAAGACTGAAAGGGATGCGCAGCCCGTCACGGTCCCACATGGCGACAAGCAGCGGCACAGCCATGGCAAAAGCCAGATAAAGCAGGACATAACCGCACAGGTAAAGAACTGTCCGGACCCTCATTTCCTTTCCTCCCCGGCGGCAAGCAGCGGGAGCAATTTCTCGCCGAGGCCGTCCGGCAAGACCAGGAGCAGGATATCCCCGGACATGAGCGCCGGCTGTGTCCCCGGCAGGATCTTGCCGCTGCGGACAACTGCTCCCGGATAAGCCTGGTCCGGCAGTTCCCTTCCGTCCATACTCTGCCAGGCAAACTTGAAGCTTTCTGTAACCCGGATTGCCGCAGCAGCAAGTCCCCCTCCCGGGAAAAAGAAGCGGCAAAAAGGCTGGTAAAGCAAATCCAGCACTGCCGCCAGGATTTTTTCCTGCGGTGAAACAAGCCGGTACAGTCCGGCCGCCCGGAAAGCCGTCCCGTACTTTTTCTCCCTGACAACTATCACTATATTTTCCAGGCCACAGCTTTTTGCCGTCAGGGCAACAAGCAGGTTTTCCCTGTCATCCGGCCCCGTCGCCAGCAAAACATCCTCCCTGCCGGGGGCAAGCGAGGCAAAAAAAGCCGCGTCACTTAAATCCCCCTGCAGGATGCGAACGGCAGGCAGCTCCGCCGCCGCCCGGACACAGCGACTTTCATCCGGATCAAAAAGCAGGCAGTTGCTGAAAGACATTTCGGCAGAAAGGACGGAGGCAATGCGCCTGCCCGTTACACCGCCATGCCAGATCAGGATCCGCCGCCTGTCAAACCGGCGTTTCCCGCCTGTTGCCTGCCGCTGTGTCAGGCTACCCATATTGTCAAGTACATAAACCACGTCCCCCTCCTGCAGGACAAGCCGGCCGTGCGGTTTTAACGTCCTTTCCTGCCGGACCAGCGCACAAACAACGCCGCCCGTTTCTTTCTGCAAAGCCGCAATTTCCCTGCCGGTCAGCGGAGAATTTTTGGCCAGGATAAAACCTGACAGAATGATGCCTTTGGGTTTAAAGACCGCTTTGCCGGCAAGGCAAGGGTCATCCGCCAGCTCCGCCGCCAAAGCGGCTGTGAAAGCGTCCGTGTCAATAAGCAGGTCCACCGCTTCCAGGCACGGGGCAAGGTAACGCGCCATGTACCGGTAGTCGGAATTTTTAATCACTGCCGCTGTCTTGTTTGCCCCGGCTGCTTTTGCCCCCAGGCAGGAAAGTAAATTTATTTCGTTATTGCCGCAGGCGGCAATATACAGAGCTGCCCGCGGCAGGCCGCACCTCTCCAACCCGGTCCTTGTCATGACATCACCGGCAATAATTTTACCGTCAACCACAGACTGCAATTCATCCGCCCGTTCTTTTTCTTTTTCCAGGACAACCACATCATGTGCCGCGGCCAGTTGCAGGGCAAGCTCCCGCCCGGTTGTCCCGCCGCCGGCGATGACTATGCGCATGGAAATGAAGACACCTCCCGCAGTAAAACCTGCTACTCCCAACATATGAGGTTTGCGGCGGTATAATTCATTGCCCTGGGCGCAGTCTGTCCCGGCAGAAGAGAATATTTTGTCAAAGACAAGTAGTGAAGATGTGGACAAAACATAGTACAATAGAAAGCGGGGATTCCCCTTACAGAACTAATCAGTCATGGAGGATAAGATGAATTATTTATTACGCCTTGTGAAACAGGCCCGGCCGTACTGGTGGCTCCTTGTCCTGACCGGACTCAGCCTGCTGGCAATTACCGTCCTTAACCTGACCGCACCATATATGGTCATGCGCCTGACAAGTATCCTGACGGAGCTGCAGCGGCCAAATGCCCTGACGGAAATCCGCAATATTTCCCTTATTCTGATCGCCGTTTATGTGCTGCGGACAGTCTTTACTTTTCTTCACAGCTATTTAAGCCATGTGGCCGCCTGGCACCTGGTGGCCGACATGCGCGTCCGCGTCTATAACCACCTGCAAAAGCTGACAATGCGCTACTACCACGATAAACAGACCGGACAGCTGATGTCCCGGGCAACAAACGACACGGCCACTTTCGAAGTGCTTATCGCCCATGCCGTGCCTGATTTAATCACCAATATCCTGATTCTGGCCGGTGTCACCATTATTTTGCTGATCATCCACCCCCTGCTGGCACTGCTGACCATAGTTCCCGTACCCGTTTTGATTTACAGCGGCTTTTTATTTACACGCAAAATTCTGCCTTATTTCCGTAAAGCACAAAGCGCGCTGGCCGATTTAAATGCGGTCCTGCAGGATAATATTTCGGGCATGAAAGAAATACAGGTTTTCAACCAGCAGGAACGGGAAAAGGAACGGGTCGCGGTCAGGGCAAAACGCCATATTTATGCTCTGCTGCACGCTCTCCGGCTCAGTGCCATCTTCCACCCTGCCGTGGAAATGTTTACCTCTTTCGGAACAGTAATTGTTGTGGGGTTTGGCGGCTACCTGGCACTGAACGGATACCTGCAGGTTTCCGACATTGTCGGCTTTATCCTTTATCTGAATCTTTTTTACCAGCCCATCGCCACCCTGGCACGTGTCACTGAAGACTTGCAGCAAGCTGTTGCTGGTGCGGAGCGGGTTTTTGACATCCTGGACACCGAACCTGACATAGAGGACGCGCCCACGGCCAGAACCATCGGCAGGGCTCACGGCAAAATCACTTTTGACAATGTTTCTTTCCATTATGTGGACGGCACACCTGTACTGACAGATATCAGTTTCACGGCGGAGCCGGGGCAAATGATCGCCCTTGTGGGACCAACGGGTGTGGGGAAAACAACTTTAATCAGTTTAATTGCCCGTTTTTATGACCCGGTAGCCGGCGCCATTTACCTGGACGGTTATAACCTGAAAGATCTTACCCTGGCTTCCCTGCGGGACCAGATCAGTATTGTCCTGCAGGATGTCTTCCTTTTTCACGGCACGGTGGCGGAAAATATTGCTTACGGCACGAAAAAAGCCACCATGGCGGAAATTGAGCAGGCAGCCAGGATCGCCATGGCTCATGACTTTATTGCCCGGCTGCCGGAAGGTTATCAGACCATTATCGGCGAGCGCGGCGTCAAACTTTCCGGCGGACAAAAACAGCGCCTGGCAATTGCCAGGGCTGTGCTGCGCAATTCTCCGATCTTGATTCTGGACGAAGCCACGGCCTCTGTTGATGTGGAAACGGAGGCAGAAATCCAGCAAGCCATTAATTCCCTGGCGGGCAGCCGCACCATCGTTGTTATTGCTCACCGTCTCTCCACCATTAAGCGTGCAGACCAGATACTGGTCCTGGCGGACGGCAGGATTGTGGAACGCGGCACCCATGAGGAATTGCTGCGGGCCGGCGGACTCTATCATGATTTGCACAAAATCCAGTTTCAAACCACGGCATAAAAAAAACCGGCCGGAGGATGACCTCCGGCCGGTTGCCATCTTAGCGGTACCGCAGTGCCGCCTCTATCAACCCGTAACACCCCATCAGCATCATATTGCCCTGCGGAGCGGCAAAATAGCTGTCCGGCAGATGGCGCAGCTTCTCACGCTGCGGTCCGGTAATCACGGTCAAAACCGGCCTGACAGGCGCAGGCGGCGGAATGCAGCCATGCCCCCCGCCGGCATAAACGGCGTCGTCTGTCAGCTTCCCGGCCAACAATTCTGCAAGCAGTCCGGCTGTTTTTTCCGCAGTCAACATACCTGTATGGTGTTCAAACAGGCCCGTAATTCTTCCCTGCTCCAGGCAGGCGGCAAATGTGTGCTGATTGCCCAGGTTAAGCAGAACCAGCGGTCCGGCGGCGACCGCCTCCTTTACCCTGAGATCAGTCAGGGCACCCAGCAGAGCGGCTGTAGAGGTATCCATTACCAGCGCACCCGGTGCCTGCCTGCAGACGGCGTGCATGCGGGTAAACTCCCGGGGAGGGACGGAATACACCAGGGACTCCAGTCGCCC
>DUUE01000316.1 GCA_012841735.1 Bacillota bacterium
CCATCTACCTGTATGCCAATACTGTTTTTGCCACGCTCCTAGGCTTTATCCTGTGGCGTGAAATCCCGGACGTTTTGAGTTTGGCGGGCATTGTCCTTGTTTTGACAGGTGCCTGCATCAATACTTATTCTTCTCCCTGAAGCAGCTCCTCCAGCTGCTTCCTCTTTTCAGCGGATAATTTCTCCTGCAGTTTATTACTGCTTTCTGCCTGCCTGGCCCAAAAGTCCCGCATCACTTTTTCATTTGCGGCACTAATTTCTTCCCACAACTTTTGGGCGGACAGCACCTTGCAGCCCACCCCCCTGATAATCATCTGCTGCAGGTTGTCCGAGGTGGCCACGGTTATCTGATATTTTTCCCGGTTCGTATGGGTAAACTTTTCGATAAAATGGTCCGCCGTCTGTGCTTCCCTGGTAAAGACCACATGGATCTTGTCATAGTCCAGTACTTCCTCCCGGTGCCCCGGGACACGGTAAGCGTCAAACACGGCAATAATCCGGCCTTCCCGCACGCTCTGATATGTGCTTAAAACATCGAGCAGTTTTATTCTTGCCGCCTCCAGGTTGTCCTCAGCCAGCGCTTTTAATGCGGGCCAGGCGAAGATAATATTGTAACCGTCCACCAAAAGATATGCTTTTTCCCCTGTCACTTTCCCGGTGACAGCCTTGAGCCGGCTTAAGGGGGAAGCGGGGTGGTAACTGCTGCCGGTAACAGTTTTCCGCTTCCTGCGGACAATTTTTTTCCCCCGGTTTGCAAAGTAAGTATGCTGGAATATTCTTTCAATCTCTTCCCGGGTAATCTGCTCCCGTTCACCCTGTTTTTTGTCTGCCGGAGCAAGTTCTTTTTTCCCCGGGGCGTTTTCCCCATCGGTCCAGGCCTTTACCTGGTCCCAGCTTACCGTCAGGTTTTCACCGTTATGATAAAAGATGGAGCCGGACGGGTTTTCCGTATCCAATTCCGCATCATATCCGGACATGGCGACAATCTCTTCCGCCTGCCGGCAGGGGCCGTACCCCTCCACCCGGCAAAAAAGCCTGCCGCTCCCCCCGGTATAAGCGGCCACCTCCTGCTGGTAGTTTCTCATAGCTGCAACAGGGGCGCTTCCTTCCAGCAGCGCTACCCCGTCTTCTATCCGGGAAATCCGGCAGCTGCCGTTCATTCTTTCCATGTCCGTCAGGGCGCGCCCCACCGCTTTTTCAGGCACGGAGAGCTGAAAGGCATAATACGGTTCCAGAAGCAGCGTTCCTGCTTCCATCAGCCCCTGGCGTACCGCACGGCGGGCAGCCTCCCGGAAATCACCTTCTGTGGTCAGTTTATGCTGCGCCCTGCCGGAAAGCAGGGTAATTTTCATGTCCGTCAGCGCCGCTCCCGTCAGCACGCCTTTGTGCTCCGTCTCCCGCAGGCAGGAGAGAACCAGGTCTTTCCAGCTTTTGCCCAAATCATTTTCACTGCAGGCATCGGCAAACTGCAGGCCGCTTCCCTGCCCGCCCGGTTCCAGCAACAGGCGGACCTGTGCGAAATGGCCCGCCGGGGCATAGTGCCCCACTCCCTCCGCCACAGCGGCCACAGTCTCTTGATAAACAATCCTGCCCGCATCAAACGACACCGTCACTCCATAGCGTGTTTCGATCAGGCTTTGCAGGACTTCAAGCTGCACCTCGCCCATCACCTGTACCCGCACCTCATGCAGCTGACTGTCCCAGACAAGATGCAGTTCCGGCTCTTCTTCCGCGAGCTGGCGCAACTTGGGCAGCATTGCCCGCGGATCGCAGCCTGCGGGGAATAGAAGCCTGTAGGTCAGCACGGGTGCCGGCAGGGGCACATAAACTGTTTTTTCCTCTCCCAGGCCCTCGCCCGCTTTAGTCTGTGTCAGCCCTGTCACCGCGCAGACTGTGCCTGCTTCCGCCTCGCTTGCCGTCGTAAATTTACGTCCTGAATAAATGCGGATTTGATTGACCTTTTCTTCCCAGAATCCGTTGGTGACAAAGTCTTTAACTTTCAGTTTTCCCCCCGTTATTTTCAGATAGGTCAGCCTGTTCCCCTGGTCATCCCTGCCGATTTTAAACACCCGGGCGGCAAATTTATCGCCGTAGGCGGGCGTGTCGGCAAACTGCACAATTCCTTCCAGCAAGTCCTCCACGCCATCCAGTTTTAAGGCGGAACCAAAATAACACGGGAACAGTTTACGCTCCCTGATCGCCGCCCGCAGCTGGGAAGTATTGATCTCTCCCGTTTCCAGGTAGGTTTCCATTAAGCCTTCATCACACATGGCCGCCTGCTCAAAAAAATCCTCCGCCCGGTCCCGGCCGAAAGCAAGACAGCCCTCATGCAGCTGTTTTTTGATTGCCGCCAGCAATTCTTCTTTGTCGCTGGCCACCTGGTCCATTTTATTGACAAATAAAAAAACAGGCAGCTGAAACCTGGCCAGCAGCCGCCAGAGAGCTTCCGTCTGTCCCCGGACACCTTCCGCGCCGTTGATTACTAAAACAGCGTAATCCAGCACCTGGAGCGTTCTCTCCCTTTCGGCAGCAAAATCTGCATGCCCCGGGGTATCCAGCAGTGTAATCTGCATGCCGTCCGCCGTAAAGAGGGCCTGCTTGGTAAAAACAGTGATTCCCCTTGCCCTTTCCGGCCCGAAATGATCCAGATATGTGTCCCTTTTATCCACCCTGCCCAGGCTGCGGATTGTTCCGCTCACATAAAGCAAGCTTTCCGCCAGTGTTGTTTTGCCCGCATCCACATGGGCCAAAAGTCCAAGCACAAGTTTTCTCATCATCACCACAACCTTGCTGTCACTGTTTTTATCATACCAGTTAAGCAGGCATTTCACAAACCTCTTGGTGTATAATAATCTGTGAAAACAGGAAGATACGTCGCCGGAAAAGGACCGCCCGGAGGGAGGTGCCGCCATGAACAAGAAGCTGGCTGCAGCGGATTACAGGCAAAACAAGATCGCCCTGTTGCTTGACCGTGAAGTGGAAAAAAGTGCTTATGACATCAGCCTCTGCCTGTATGATTTTGCCACGGGCCTATGGGTTGAAAGAAATGCCCGCAAACAGCTTTACCCTGCCAGTTTGATTAAAATTTTGTATTTGCTGACCGCCCTCTGCCTGGTGGAACGCGGTGCCCTCTCCCTGGGTGACAGTTATACCCTTACGGAAAAGGACAAATATGCCGGGAAAACACGCATTGCCGGTACAGGCATCCTCCAGTCCGCCGCCGCCGGGAACAGGTATACTGTGGAGGAGTTGCTGTCACTCATGATCTGCCTCAGTGACAATATTGCCGCCAACATTATCCTTGAGCTGGCCGGCCCCCAAGAGGTACAGGCCATGGCGGCACGCCTGGGACTGACAGGGACCCGCGGTACCAGAAAAATGTTCGACCTGGAGTCGTCGCTGCCTCCCAATGCCTCCACGGCACGTGAGCTGACGGAAATGTTAGTTGCCCTGGAAAACGGGCAGCTCTTCGGTGAAACAATGAAAGACCTGGCTCTGGCGCTGCTCGGCAGAACAAAAAATAAAGACCGCATCGGCCGCTATCTGCGCACAAGCGGCGTCCTGGTGGCCAATAAAACGGGCACCGTGCCCCACATGGTCGGAGACATGGCCCTTCTTTACTTTCCGGACCGCCCGCCGGCAGCCCTGACAATCATGGTTGAACTGCCGCCTTCCCGTTTTGCCTTGGCAAATAAATTCCGCCGCCTGGCAGCGGCAAAAACCATCGGCCGCCTGGCTTTTACGGCAGTAAATGAGCTGCGGAAAGCCAGTGTCCCGCAGTAAATAAGAAAACCGCCGGCAGGGTTTTTCACCCTGACCGGCGGCCTGTAATATTACAGGGAAAGCGTTTTATTGTCTGCTTTCTCAACCTGCCGCACACTGAAATACACCCCAATGAGCATGATCACGGCAAACACGATGAGGTAGTAAACAACGGCCATGCCGTGGGCAAGACAGGCGGCAACGACCATAAAGACACAGCTGATGAGTGAGAGTATGGGCATGACAAACCTTTTGAAAGTTGGCAAATCCCGTTCCTTCTTCATCAGCATGATGAAAATGGGAATATATCCACCGTACAGCGTAATAATGGGGAGTTCAGAGGTATCAAAGACAAAGGGACCGAACCATGACTTTGTCAGGTTGGCACCGTAGAAGTACAGCAACCAGAAGGCGGCGAGAAAAAGCCCAAATACGGAAGAGTTTGTGGGCATGTCGGTAACCTTGTCCACCTGCTTGAAAATTTCCGGCAGCAGGCCCCTGTTCCGGACCGCAAGGGAATACATGCCCCGTGTGCAGCCCACCATAAGCCCGTTCAGCGTCCCCAGGCAGGAAATAATGACAAACACAAAGATTAATGACCCGCCGACAGAACCGAAAATATTCTGGAAGGCCAGCTTTGCTCCCGCTTCGCCGCTTGCCATTAAAGCTTCTGTGCTGACGGCTCCGGCCAGGCCGATGTAATAGAAAATATAAACAAAAACAACAATCAGTGAACCCCAGATCAGCGCTCTGGGCAGATTTTTTTTGGCGTCTATCAGTTCCGAATTAATGGCGGTGGCAATGATCCACCCTTCATAGGCAAAAGCCACGGCCACCACAGAGGCAAACAACCCGCCCCCGATGCCGACACTGGTATCCAGCACAGTGGTAAAGTTGGCGTAAGTCATCCCGTTTATCAGGCCGATGACTGTCCCTACAATTGCCATCAGCATGAGCGGGATAAGCTTAATCACCGTGGTGGAAACCTGGAACTTGCCTGCCATAATGGGAGAAAGGGCGTTGATGGCGTAACTTCCCACCAGGTAAAAACAGGCTATAGTCATACATGAACCGCCGGTAATATCCCAGCCCAGCAGGACACAGGTATAGCGGGCGGAGACCCAGGCCAGCACCGAAGTAAGGGTGGGATTGTAGATAATTGCCATAAACCAGCCCACATAGTAGCCATATTTGTCACCCACCGCCGCTTCGGCGTAGTCCACCACGCCGTTGACTTTCTCGTATTTTGTGGCCATAATGGCAAAAGTATAAGAGCACACAATCATGATCAGTCCGACAATACCCCAGGCGGCAATGCCGAGCGGCATATTGCCGCCGGTAGCTTTTAAGACGGCTTCCGCTTTAAAAAAGACGCCGCTGCCGATGACAATACCTACCACCATGGCAATAGCCGTGAGGAGACCATATTTTTTCTTCAATTCATTCTCCATTACCTTACCCCTTTAACTGTTTTTTCACTATTCTACTACATCTCTACACGTTTTAAAATATGGAATTTTTCCCGCTCCCGTAAGAGAAAACGGGTCAAAAAGCAATGATAATGCCGCCCTCACCCGCATATGTTGCCATCGTGGCCCCCATGCTGTTGACAATAAAACCGCGGGGATTGCATTGCTCCTCCAGGGCGGCTTTAATGCTCTCCACGTCAGACTGGTTGCGGAAATGGGTGATACCAACATCCAAACCGGTCATATCAGGACAAAAGCCTTTGATGACTTCTATCACATGCTGTAAAAGTTTCTTGCTGCCCCGCAGTTTCTCCAGCAGGACCACTTCACCGTTCTGATTATGTAACAGCAGCCGTAAATTCAGGATGTGTGCCAGACTGCCCTGGAATCTGTTCAGACGCCCGCCTTTCACAATATTCTCCAAAGTCTTAAGCAAAATGATAATTTTCATTCTTTCCCGGTAGCGGGAGAGTTCCGCTATCACTTCACCGGCGGTGCATCCTGCCCGGGCCAGTTTACAGGCTTTTAAAACCTGCAAACCATGTCCCAAAGAACCGGCCAGGGTATCGAAAATAAAGGCATCAACACCTGAGAGCTTCTTTCCCAGGCAGGCAGACTGATAGGTACCGCTCAATTTGGAGGAAATGGTCAGGCAGAGAACTTCCCCAAAACTGGAAAGCTCACGAAACACCTCGGCAAAAGCGTTCGGCACCGGCTGTGAAGTTTTTGGCAGGCTGCGGCTTTGGGCCATCTTTTCATAAAATTCCTCCGGTGTAATATCCACCCCTTCACGGAAAGTTTCCTCGCCCACATAAATGTTGAGCGGAATGACACGGATATTATTGCTCCTGATCAGCTCACGGGGCAGGTCGCAAGAACTGTCTGTTACTACCTGTAACAATTTTAATCCCCACCTTTCGGTTTTCCTACAGCTTTCTTTGTGCCAAAATATCCTAACCAAAACAGGCAGGGTTATGCCTTGCGGCTCTCCCCGCGTGCCGCAAATGGACGCTATTTAGTATAAGAACCAAGCCGCAAAGCTTGGTTCCTGCAAAAGCTGCTTCAGAGGCTTTGGCCGGACGTAAATGTATTGTTATTCCTTCTTTTTGGTCGCTATGTATTGCACCTGGGGCGATTTCTTCACCGTGGCCGGCCGGACGGACGCTTCCTCGGTAACCCTGGCATCAATGAAAAGGAAAGGCTTACCGACACGCTTTACATCCAGCGGGCAATGCAGGACATTCTTGGGAATGAAAATATAACAGGGATAATTGATTTTTACGATTTTATCGCCCAGAGTCATTTCAATATCGGCATCAAGTTCGGCGAAATTATCACTGTCGCCAATAAGGTAGATCCACTGGTCAAAGGGGTGTTTATGCGTGGGCGCACCCATGCATACCGGTTCGGTGATGCGGGCAAAACCCATGGCCAGGACAGATTCAGGAATATCTACAGTGCCAAGTCCGGTCACCATGGGCTCTTTAATCTCGTCATGAATGGATTTCCATGGTTTCAGCTCCACCACATTGGGTTCACGGACCACATTCTTTAAGTTTTCCATTACAGCCATCTTCGTTCCTCCTTTAATCTTAAATTTTCTCCGGCAAAGGATATTGTTTTCAATTCTACCATTATTCCGGTAATCCTGTTTAATTTTCAACTATTTCTCACTTTCATGCCTGTCAGCCCAATTTAATGCAATAGTACTAGGTGCAACAAAAAACCCGGCACTCTAAGCAAATGGTGCCGGGTTGATATACCGCTTTACCGGAGTTTCCCCATCACTCCCCGACGGTCAGGGGAATGTTGACAACAAATGTTTTGGAGCCGTCCTTGGCGCTTTCGCTGTATAGCTGCAGGGTGAATTTCTGCCCGCTTGAGCCGCGCGGCAGCACAATATCTTGCGTAAAGTAACCCCAGTCGCCCATGGCCGCCATGGCAGAGCCGCGCTGCACAACCTGACCTTTCGCGTTAAGCAGCTCGTAGCTGACTGTGCCTTCGAAAACACTGGCAATGCCTGTGAGAGTGATTACCCTCTCCACTTTTTCACCGGGAGCAGGGGTAAATACTTTAATCCATTCCGAAGCGGCCACAACAGGCTGTTCTATGGTAGCAATGCCTGCCAGGCGCATAAAATACCTGTTTGCGTCATTAACATCAACAAATTGCAGCGGGAGTTCCCTGTTTTCCACAATGACCAGATCAAAGGGATAAGTGATGGCTGTTGTTACCATCTCGCCCTTGCGCGGTTTGACAGATTTGACCATCACCTGGAGCATGCCATCCTTTGGCTTGGCTTTCGTGATTGTCACACTATAACCGCCTGTAGGTTTCATACCCTCGGTGACTAGAACAAACCTGTAACCATAGTAATCCTTTTCCTGGACAGCAGGAATTGTGCGGGAGCAGTTTACCCAGTCCTGAATTTCCTTGGGCAGGCTGTCAAAATCCGGCCTGTAAATACCCTGTTTAAAGGAAATTTTCTCCACAAATTCATCTTCCCTCTCATTGATGGCCGAGACATACCAGTATCCGCCCTGCTTGGTGACGGTAACATTTTCTTTTTCTGCAAGTTTTCTGCCTGTGGAATCAGTATATGTGAATATCACTTCATACTGTGCAGTGCGGGAGGTGAGTTTTTGTTCCCTGATTTCATAACGGTCTACCCAGGGGCTAGAAGTACCGGTGGTCCAGCGATTTGCCGCAAGCTCCCGGTACAGCTTTGCTTTTAATCCCGGCGTCAGCATGGCATACTGCAGGGCGCCGTTTCTTGTTTTGACGCCTTCCGCCCAGTTCCTGACGGCTTCCCGGGCCTGCCCGGCGGCAAAGGCTTCCTCCAGTTTAGCTATTTGCTGCTTCAGGATACCGACTTTATTATGCAGTCCCGGTTTTACATTACGCTCAGGCCATGCAAAAAAACCATGCTTCCCGGCGGCAAAAGCTCCTGCCGACATGACAATCAGAACACATACACAAGCAATCACTGCTTTGCCCACTCTGGAGCCAAACATACTTACACTCCTCCCTCCTGTATATAGTTATTTTTTCCACCATAGTTTTAGACGTCGTAATGTGCCTTCGTGTTCCCGCTGCTGATGCTATCCTTTTGCCATATTTTTCACCCTGCCGGCAAAGCCCCGGGCAGGCAGTTGGGTAAAAAAAGCCCGGGCAAAAGGACGCCCGGACTTTTCACCTCATATTATATTGTGCCCTTGGCTGCCAGCCTCTCCCGCTCCTGCTTGTCAAGACCCAGCAGGCCACCATATATCTCCTCATTGTGCTGGCCCACCAGGGGGATGGAATACTTCCTGTTCCCCGGCGTTTTGGACATCTTGTAGACGGAACCGCTCACCTTAACCTTCCCGGAAAGGGGCTGTTCCACCTCGATGATCATCTCCCTGTGCAGTATCTGCGGATCGTTGGCTACCTGCTCAAAGGTGGGAACGGGAGAGCTGGGGACCTGGTACTTTCTGAAGGCGGCCAGAGCTTCCTCGACAGTTTTGTCCTGCAGCCATTCGTTCAGCACGCTTTCCACTTCAGCCATGTGTTTCGTCCGCAGCACACGGGTGGCAAAACGTTCGTCAGCACTTAAGTCTTCCCGTCCGATGGCTTTCAGCACATTCTGCCACTGGTCGTCCGTAATGGTGCAGACCACCACATAACCGTCCTTCGCCTTGTAAGAACCGAAAGGAGCGGAACTGCTCAGCCGGTTGCCGATCCGTTTGGGCGGAATAAGCGTATCGAAGTAATCGGCCCTGTCCGGGAACACCATGGCCCAGATGCCGTCCTGCATGGAGATATCAATATACTGCCCTTCGCCCGTAACCGTCTTGTAATGCAGCGCCGCCAGAATGGCAATCACGGCATTGTACCCGCCCATGTAATCGGCCAGGGAAATGCCCACTTTAAGCGGTTCACCGCCTTCATAGCCGGTAACGCTCATCAGCCCGCCCATGGCCTGGCCCACCACATCGTAAGTTACTTCGTCGCGGCGGGGGCCCGACTGGCCAAAGCCGGAAATTGACGCGTAGATAATGCCCGGGTTGATTTTGCTTACCACTTCATAATCCAGTCCCAGGCGTTTCATGACACCGGGGGCAAAATTTTCCACCAGAATGTCGCACTCTGCTACCAGCTTCTTGGCAATTTCCAGTCCTTCCGGATCCTTCATGTTCAGGGTTACACTCTTTTTGCCCCGGTTGTAGGAGATGAACTGATAAGACTCTCCCTTGGGTGTCATGGGGGCGGCCTTGCGTTCCGGTTCTCCCGTACCCGGCCGCTCCACTTTTATAATTTCGGCTCCCAGTTCACAAAGCACTGATGTGCAGTGGGGACCCGACAAATACTGTGTAAAATCCAGTACCCTGACTCCTTCCAATGCCTTAGCCACTATGTATCTCTCCTTTACTTAATGTTGCCCGGGCCGCCGGCCGCTGCGGCGGTGCCGGTATCTCAGCAGCATGAAAAATCTTTCTTGCGGCAAGCGTTACCAAAGGCAGCCCCTTACATATTACCACTAAATCCTGTGTAAAACAATTACGTAACACAGACAATTTGCATTGCTTCTTGCCTTAAATTTATTGACATGATCCGTTTCCCGGACATATAATTACTACATAAACGGACAGCAAAGGCGCTGTAGGTATTAACCTGCGGCGCCTTTCTTCTTTTCCGCCCCGACTGTCAAAAGCACAATCCTACAGGGAGCTCAGGGGGAATCGCCATGGTCATACACAATAAAGTAAATTCGGGAATTGTTGGTTTAGACAAGGTCATTGATTACCTGCGGCTGGGTGACAATGTGGTCTGGCAGGTAGATGCCATAGACGATTATGCCCGCATGGCGGAAGCATTTGTCACGCAGGCGGTTTTGGAAAAACGAAAAATTGTCTACTTCCGCTTCGGCGACCATCAGCCGTTAATCAACCGCCCTGAAGTCAAAGTTTACCGGGTTGATCCCGGCAAACGCTTTGAAAGCTTTACCACGGAAATCTATAAAACAATAGAACAAGAAGGCGAAAAAGTACTCTATGTCTTTGACTGTTTAACGGACTTATTGCAATACTGGTATTCAGATTTAATGATCGGCAATTTCTTTAAAGTTATCTGCCCGTTTTTATACGAGCTGGATACGGTTGCCTACTTTGCCCTCCTGCGTAATGTGCACACAAACAGCACCATTGCCGGAATCCGGGAAACGACACAGGTATTGCTGGACCTGTACAGAGTCAATGACAGCCTCTACGTGCATCCGCTGAAAGCGTGGCAGCGCTACTCGCCCACCATGTTTTTCCCCCACCGCCTGCATGACCAGGAGGCCGAATGCATCACCGCCAGCTCCGAGGCCGCCGAATTATTCGCCGCCATTAACCGCAGCGGCAGCCGACTTGATTACTGGAATGTGGTCTTAAACAAAGCCGAAGAAGCGGCCGGCCGCGCCTCCCCGGAGGAACAGGAAAAAATAAAAAAATTGCTGATGCATCGCTTAATCGGCAGCCAGTCCAGAATGTTTGCCTTGTGCGACAAATATTTCACCCTGCGCGATATCCTCACCATCGCCCACCGCGAAGTGGGCACTGGCTTTATCGGCGGGAAAAGCATCGGCATGCTTCTGGCCAGAAAAATTATTGAAAAGGAAGGGAAAGACACACTTGCCTCCTACCTGGAGCCGCATGACTCCTGGTATATCGGCTCCGATGTTTTTTATACCTACATTGTCCAAAACGGCTGGTGGAAGCTCCGGGTAAAACAAAAAACAAAAGAGGGCTTTTTTAAATACGCCCCCGACCTGAAAGAAAAACTTCTGCACGGCAAGTTCCCCAAGGATATCCAGGACCAGTTTATTTTACTGCTCGAGTATTTCGGCCAGTCGCCCATCATCGTCCGTTCCAGCTCCCTGCTGGAGGACAATTTCGGCAATGCTTTTGCCGGCAAATATGAAAGTATCTTTTGCGCCAACCAGGGCACGCCGGAAGAGCGCTATGCCGCCTTTGAAAACGCCGTCCGGACCGTCTATGCCAGCACAATGGATGAAGACGCCCTTGCCTACCGCATGGAAAGAGGCTTATTCAACAAAGACGAACAGATGGCCATCCTGGTCCAGCGGGTCTCGGGAGACACTTACGGGGAAAATTTCTTCCCCCAGATTGCAGGCGTCGGACACTCAGTAAATCTCTATGTCTTCGATGAACAGACAGACATGAATGCCGGCATGCTGCGTTTAGTCTTCGGGCTGGGCACAAGGGCGGTCAACAGGACCGTCGATGATTACGCCAAAATGGTCTGCCTGGACGACCCTGCCCGCATCCCTCCCATGCACGCCGCAGATAAAAGCAGGTACTCCCAGCACCTGGTTGACTTTATTTCCCTCACAGAAAATGCCCTGGTCAGCCGAAGAGCGGACGAAATCTTAAACGGCAATCTCAAAACAGACAAAAAAATATTTGCCGGCTATGATTATGACCGGGCAAAAAGGCTAAAGGAACTGGGCCATACCAACAAACCAACACCTTACATTATCGATTTTAAAGGACTACTGCATGACACCGATTTTGTCCAGGTTATGCGGGAGATGCTGTCCACCCTGGCCGCCGTCTATGAATATCCCGTAGACATAGAATTTGCGGCCAACTTCATCAGGCAAAAAGGGTACAAAATTAATCTCCTGCAATGCCGCCCACTGCAGACAAAAGGACTGGGCAAACCGGTGGCCATACCGGAGCTTACCTCAGACGCAGACTGCCTTTTCAGGCAGAAAGGCCATTTCATGGGCGGCAATATCAGCCTGCCCCTTGACTACGTTATTCTCGTCAACACATCCGCCTATCAAAAACTGCCCGAGCAGGAGAAATACGCCATTGCCAGGTCCATCAGAAAACTGAATACCGCCCTTAAAGGCCGGCATGTCATGCTCATCGGCCCCGGCAGGTGGGGCACCACCACCCCTTCCCTGGGCGTGCCCGTCCATTTCAACGAAATTAGCAACATGTCGGTGATCTGTGAAGTGGCCTCCAGCGAAGCCGGTTTCATGCCCGAAGTATCATACGGCAGCCATTTCTTCTTAGACCTGGTGGAAACAGGCATCTTCTATGCCGCCATCATGGCCGACAGAAAAAATACCATCTACCATCCCCACAAGATCCTGGAGCAGGAAAACCAACTGCCCTCCCTTTTAAACGCAGAAGGGGCACAATATGCTCCCGTGCTGCATGTTGCC
>DUUE01000274.1 GCA_012841735.1 Bacillota bacterium
AGAAGCGAGGTAATTCACCTTACTGGCGATAGCTATAGAATCAAGCACAGGGAAACCATTTTTGGAAATTGCTAGGTGTTAAAAATTATTTGCGCAAATTTGTTCAAAAATACTTGACAGCTACACCATGGCTATATTATTGAAAAAATACCTGACGGGATACCGTTTGAATATGCCCTCGGGGAACCGCTGATGTCGCTCATGTCCATCGCCAGAACGGCAACCCCGGAAACGGGAGATTTCGTTTTTCAGATCGGCTGCGGTTTTATGGGGCTTGGCATCATTGCCGGGGTGGCACATGCCAAACTGCGTGAATATATTGTCTGTGACCTGGATGACGACCGGCTGGCCCTGGCCAAAGAGCTGGGTGCCACCATTACCCTGAACCCCAACAAAGCGGATGTGGTGGCCGAAGTAATGAAAATCACAGGCGGCAGGGGTGTGGATGTTGCCATTGAGGCGGTGGGGCAGCCGGTGGGAATTAAAACCACTGGTGCGGTGTTGAAGAATAACCGCGGTAAACTGATTCTTGTCGGCTGGCACCAGGCACCCAACACGTATGAACTGTTCCACTGGATTAAATCTCCCATCATCTACAGCCCGCAGGGCATTGGCATGTCCACCGACCACCGGAGTGAACTGCAGCGTGCGCTCTGGGCTCTGGAAAAAGATATTTATCCCATGGACAAACTGGTGACGCACAGATATAAACTGGAAGACATTAATCAGGCGTTTGAAGACAACCTGCAGATGGCTCCCGGCTATATTAAGGGCGTGATCATGCCTTTCCTGGAATAAAGTCCTGGGAAAAGACCGGTTTTTTGTGCGGCAACGGCTGCAGCCGAAAAATGAGGGGAAAGCTTGGTAATCAGGGGCGGACGCCGCAAACGGCCGTTAAACAGGAAAAAACAGAGTAATACTTGACGAAACGGCCAAATCACGTTAGAATCAAAGCAAGTTAGAAAACTGACTGTTTGGGGCGTTTGACCATGAAGAATGAAAAAATCAAAGCAGTGGAACAGCTTTTTATGGAACTGATCCCGCTTTACCACAAAAAGCTGAGCATTATCTTCCGCGAAGATGATGAGGCAAAATTCCGCTGCCATAAAAACCAAAAACGCGCCATTCTGTTGATCGCCCGGGAAAAAGGCGTGATTTTGTCTGAACTGGGCCGTTTTTTGGACATGCGGAAAGGCAGTTTAACATCACTGATAGATTCGCTGGTGGCAAACGGCCTGGTGGAACGCCGCGGCGATAAAAACGACCGCCGCAAGACACTTTTGTATTTAACGCCGGCCGGTGAGGAATATTATCACCAACTGCTGGCACAGACAAGTAAAACTTACCAACGACTTTTTTCCCGCCTTTCTGACATGGAACTGGATGTTTTTCTGCAGTCTCTGCAGGCAGTGGTGGAGGGACTGCGGAAAATCTGACCGGGCGGTGGCCGCTACTGCTGCTTTGCTGGTAACAATAAACACTTGCAAAAGGCAAGAAAGCATAGTAAAATAGATAACTGCCGGGGTTGTTTCCCCGGCACTAATTTCAGAGGTAAAAACTTGAGTAGTCCGGAGAGATGGCTGAGTTGGACGAAGGCGCTCGCCTGGAAAGCGAGTAGACGGGGCAAAACCTCGTCTCGAGGGTTCGAATCCCTCTCTCTC
>DUUE01000357.1 GCA_012841735.1 Bacillota bacterium
ACCAGCTGCTGGTGGAAATGGACGGTTTTGATGCCCACGAAGGCATTATCATTATTGCCGCCACCAACAGGCCGGACATTCTGGACCCGGCCCTGCTTCGCCCCGGACGTTTCGACCGCCAGGTAACGGTCAACCTGCCCGATGTAAAGGGCCGCGAAGATATCCTGAAGGTTCATGTGCGCAACAAACCTCTGGCCCGGGACGTGGACCTCAGCGTTATTGCCAGAAGGACACCCGGGTTTTCCGGTGCCGACCTGGAAAATATCATTAACGAAGGTGCTTTGCTGTCCGCCCGGCGGAATAAAAAAATAATCGGCATGCATGAGCTGGAAGAAGCAATTGAGCGGGTCATGGCCGGTACGGAAAAGAAAAGCCGTGTGATCAGCGACTTCGAAAAGAAAATTGTTGCCTACCATGAAGCGGGCCACGCCATGGTGGCTTATCTTTTGCCGCACACCGACCCGGTGCATAAAGTGTCCATTATTCCCCGCGGGCGTGCCGGCGGTTATACTTTAATGCTGCCGGAACAGGACCGCTATTATATGACAAAGTCCGAGCTGCTGTCGCGGGTGACAACACTCCTGGCCGGCCGGGTAGCCGAACAGGTTGTGTTTAATGAAATCTCAACCGGAGCGCAGAATGATTTGGAACGGGCCACGGCCATTGTCAGGCAGATGATCATGGAATACGGCATGAGTGAACGCCTGGGTCCCATTACACTGGGCAAAAAGCAGTATGAACAGGTATTTCTCGGCCGTGATCTGGCCAGGGACAGGGATTATTCCGAAGAAATAGCCCGTTCCATCGACCTGGAAATCAGGGCAATCATGGATGAAAGCTATAAAAAAGCGGAAGAGCTGATTATCACAAACCGTGACAAGCTGGAAGTGCTGGCCACCGCCCTGCTGGAACAGGAAACACTGGATGCGGAAGAAATTACCGGTTTGATGGAAGGAAAGACACTGGAAGAAATCAAAGCGTCACGGCCGCAGCCCAGCCCTGTGCAGGAGCAGGAGGCGGAAAGCCGGCTGCAGCGCAGCGCAGGCAGGGATGTGCAGGTGAAAAAAGATCCTGTCCAGGTACTGATAAACGAAAAAAAACTGGAGCTTTAGTTGGATAAAAACGGATGCCCGGCATCCGTTTGTTTTTTACACTGCCGGTACCGGTGGCTGCATACTTTGGTCGTACTCATCGGATAATAACTAAAAGCAGGCGCCGCACACGCCACGCGAATGAAAAATTACGCTCTAAAGGCAGGAATTGCCCGGTGCGTGGCGAAATTCATAATGTCAAGTTGTATTTACAGCTATATCAAGTAGGGAGGGATTTTTATGGTGCTTGATCCAACTAAACATGCAGACTGGGAGATAGCCGAAGAAGCAGAGAAAAATATGAAAACAGTTTACCAGCTTGGTAAAGAGTTGGGGCTGGAACATGAAGAATTGCTGCCTTACGGCCATTATGTCGCTAAAGTAGACTATGCGAAAGTTTTGGAGAGGCTGAAAGACCGCCCTGATGGCAAGTACATAGATGTAACCGCCATCACCCCGACTCCTCTTGGTGAAGGAAAATCCACTTCCACCATGGGCCTGACACAGGGACTGGGCAAACGGGGCAAAAATGTTATCGCCACCATCCGCCAGCCGTCCGGCGGGCCGACGATGAACGTTAAAGGTTCTGCCGCCGGCGGCGGGCTGTCGCAGTGCATTCCGCTGACACCTTTTTCCCTGGGGCTGACCGGTGATATTAACGCCATCATGAACGCCCATAACCTGGCCATGGTCGCCCTGACTTCACGCCTGCAGCACGAATTTAACTCCTCCGATGCTTTCCTGGAGCGTGCAGGCCTGAAGCGTTTAAATATTGATCCCCGTAATGTGGAAATGAAATGGATTATTGACTTCTGTGCCCAGGCGCTGCGGAACATTATTATCGGCCTGGGCGGGCGCCGTGACGGCTTTATGATGCACTCCGGCTTTGCCATTGCCGTTTCTTCCGAAGTCATGGCCATTCTCGCCGTTGCCAAAGACCTGAAAGATATGCGTGAGCGTATGGGCAGGATCGTAGTGGCTTATGACAAGCGCGGCAATGAAATTACCACGGAAGATTTGGGCGTGGCCGGTGCCATGACGGCCTGGATGGTGGATGCCCTGAAACCCAACTTGCTGCAAACCCTGGAAGGGCAGCCCGTCTTTGTGCACGCCGGCCCCTTTGCCAATATTGCCATCGGCCAGTCCTCCATTATTGCCGACCGCGTTGCCCTGAAACTGGGAGATTACGTGATTACGGAGTCGGGATTTGCCGCCGATATCGGTTTCGAGAAATTCTGGAACCTCAAGTGCCGCATGTCCGGCCTGAAACCGCATGCCGCCGTGGTGGTGGCAACCATTCGTGCTCTGAAAGCTCACGGTGGTGCTCCGCTGCCTCTGCCCGGCCAGCCGCTTGACCCGGCATATAAGGAGGAACACCTGGAGTGGGTGGAAAAAGGCTGTGAAAACCTGATCCACCATATCAATACCGTGAAGAAGGCGGGGATTAATCCGGTTGTCTGCATTAACCACTTCTATACTGATACAGACAATGAAGTTAAGCTGGTAAGACGCCTGGCGGAAGAAGCGGGAGCCCGTGTCGCCCTTTCAAAACACTGGCAGTATGGCGGCGAGGGCGCGCTGGAATTTGCCGACGCCGTGATTGATGCCTGCAATGAGCCCAATAACTTTAAATACCTGTATGAGCTGGACACTCCGCTGCGTGAGCGGATTCACCTGATTGCCACCGAAGTCTATGGTGCCGACGGCGTTGAATACACACCCGAAGCCATGGAAAAAGTGGTGCGCATGGAGAAAGATCCCGAGATCGCCAAGCTTGGCACCTGTATGGTAAAAACACACCTTTCCCTGACGGACAATCCCATGCTGAAAGGTGTGCCCAAAGGCTGGAAGCTGCGTGTCCGTGACATCCTGCTGTACAAAGGAGCTGGCTTTGTGGTACCTGTAGCCGGCACCATTACCCTGATGCCCGGTACGGCTGCCAACCCGGCATTCCGCCGCATTGATGTCAACACGGAAACGGGTAAAGTGGAAGGCCTCTTTTAGGGCTGGTATTGCAGACGCTTCTGTGCTATACTGGCTTTACAACCAAATAGCGGCTATTAATTTAATTGTGCCAGGTTCCGGGCCCGTACAGCGGGCCCGGAGCAAATATCCGCAGAGTAGGTGACATGCGTCAAGTGCTACGGGATGGGGTGTTGCCTGTAGACGAAAGGTATTGCCTGCGATATGTCACCGCATCCGCTGCCGCATCAAAAGAGCAAGGAAAACCTCTTTTCTCTTGGGTGTGGCACCTCTGCCATCCTGAGGGAAAGGAGGTGTTTTTTGTGCGGATCAGTATCAGGAATGTGGTTATCTCCGGCCTGTTGGTGGCAATGAATATCTGGCTTTCCCGCCTGGCGGCCATTATGATCGCCGGCGGTGTGATCCGTCTTTCTTTCGGCAATATACCTATTTATATGGCCGGCCTTATGTTTGGCCCGGTCACCGGCGGACTGGTGGGCGGCGTTTCCGACCTTGTGGGAATGCTGATAAATTCTTTTGGTGCCGCTTTTGTTCCGCATATCTTCCTGGCAGCAGTACTGCGCGGTGTGATCCCGCCGCTTGTGGTCAGGTTTTTGGGTGAAAACAACCGGGCGTGGCCGCTGAAGGTTTTCCTGGCCATTTTACTGACGGAAATAGTCAGCGGCGCCCTGCTTACCACCTGGGGACTGGCATGGCTGCAAAAGGCGCCCTTTATGACAGTGCTTGTGCCGCGGCTGATTGCCCTTGCTGTCCAGATACCGGTTTATTCCATGATAACGCTTACACTGACACTGGCCCTCCG
>DUUE01000373.1 GCA_012841735.1 Bacillota bacterium
AAATACTGCGGTCGCCCGCCGCAGACTGTGGTGATAATCTCTCCCGCCCTGCGCAGGTCCTCCTCCACCACGGATAGGGGTGCATCACCGAGGCTGATGGCGTCCGAATAACCGTGGCTGGCAATTTCAAAACCGGAAGCGGCAATCATTTCCGCTTCCCGGCGGTTGTTATCCACCCAACGTCCTACCAGGAAGAAAGTGGCCTGTGCTTCCGCTTCCCGCAGCACCTGCAGCATTTCCGGTAAAAATTCATTGCCCCAGGCGACATTTATCAGAAAAGCCACCTGCTTTTTGGCCGGGTTCCCGCGGTAAACGGGATGCTGTTTAAAATCGGCCAGTGTGACTGCCGGGGGGACAGAGATGAAATGCGGCGCCACGGTCTCCCCTTTGCCTGCAGCCAGGACACGGGCCAGCGTGGCATCAATATCAAGCTGCAGCCCGCACAGACCCGGAATTACCCCGCCCGTGGCTTCATCCGGACGGGCATCCACGGGAGGGATATTGCGGAGGCGTGCCAGCTGTTCTATCACCACGCGGCTTTCTTCTGCAGTCAGCCCGCCAACAGGAGCATCCCCCAGCATTACCCCCTCGGCCACCGTCTGCGCCCTGTGCCGCAGCAATCCGGTGCAGCTGCCAATCCCATAGGGAAGTATCAGCAGTACAAGCAACACGGAAAAAAGTTTGCGGCCGCTGACCGCCATAAAACTGCTGTAACGCATCCCGCCCCCTCCTTATTTAATTTCACGCTGCCGCAGTTCACTGAAAGGCAGAATTTCATATTCCGCATAGCGCAGGCTTTCTATCAGGACCGGGAGCATGCGGACAATCTGGCTCGAATGGGTATGCATCATGATAATGGCGCCCCTGTGCAGTTCCTGCATAATTTTTGCCTTGGTTTCTGCGTGTGTCAGCCCCATCCAGTCATTGGCATTAATACTCCAGATGACGGTTGTCAGACCCCGCTTGTGGGCGGCGTCATACACACGTTGGTCCAACTCGCCGTAAGGCGGACGGAACAGCCGGGCTTCTGCCTGTAATTCCTCCTGCAAAGCTTCCGCCATCCTGTCAAAATCCTGCTCCAGTTCCTCGTCGCTCAGCCCGGTCAGGATTTTATGTTCATAGCCGTGCTGGCCCAGTTCGTGTCCCCGGAAAAGGATTTCCGCCCCCATGCCTGCATAGCGGCGCAGCCAGCTGCCGCTGACAAAAAAAGTTGCCCGGACATTGTAACGGTCAAGGATATCCAGTATTTCCGCCGTCTTTCCCGGCCCCCAGACAACTTCAAAGGTAAGGGTGCAGGCTTTGTCTTCCGTTGTGACATGGTAGTAAGCACCGTCTATCAGCGGCGCAAAAACACTTTGTGTTATCTGGCGGTGCAGAAAAAAAGACAAAAGCAGAAGCAGAAAAAGCAAAACGTACAAGTATCGTTTTTTCCGCCTGCCGATCCTCGTTTCCCTGTTCAAGCCCACACCTCACTTCCGTGAGTATACTTGCTACAAAGTTATGCACAGGAAAATATAAAAATGATACTCACGGCGGAAAAGAAAAACCGGGCTGTGCCCGGTAAAAATCTAGCGCCATTTTAGCGCGTATTTTTCCAGCAGGACCACCGCCTGATACATCAGAGCTGCGGCCAGGGATAGGATGATGACGCTGGCCATCACAAGATCCAGGCGGAAAACCTGCCCGCCGTAGACAATCAGATAACCCAGGCCGGCGCGGGAAACCAAAAATTCTCCCACTATCACTCCGACCCATGCCAAACCTACATTGATTTTCAGGGCGGAAATAATGGTGGGGACGCTGGCCGGCAGGATCACAATCCGTAAGATTTGCATCTTTGTCGCGCCAAAGGATTTAAGCAGTTTAATCTTGTTTTCATCCACCTGCGAAAAACCGGTATAAACACCGATGATAGTGACAATCAGGGAAACAAAAAGCCCCATGGCTATGATGGACTGCCTTCCCTGCCCCAGCCAGACGATCAGTACCGGCCCCAGGGCGATTTTCGGCAGGCTGTTCAGCACTACCAGGTAAGGATCCAGCACTTCGGCCAGAAAATCGGACCACCAGAGGAAGACGGCCGCTAAAGTCCCTGCCAGTGTACCCAACAGAAATCCGGCCACCGTTTCGGCAATGGTAATGCCCACATGCAAAAAGAGTCCGCCCTCCCCATAGAGTGAAATTATGGTACGCAGGATGCGGGTCGGCTGGCTGGTAATAAAGGGATCAATCCAGCGCAGGGCGGCCGCCGCCTCCCAGAGGAGAATAAATCCGGCAAGCAACAGTATCCTGGCAACAATTACACGTCGCCGGCTGCTCCTGCACCGCTCCAGGTATGCCAGATGGTCCGCAGAAGCCGTCCGTTTTCCCGTGTCAGACATGAACGTCCAGCTCCTTCCAGATGAGATTGAAATAATCTCTGAATTCGGGCGCTTCCCGGCAGCGCAGCGGTGTCCGCACGGCACATGTCAGTTGGATGTCGTGCACCGCTTTTATCCTCCCCGGCCTCTTGGAAAAAACAACGACCCTGTCGGCCATACTGATGGCTTCTGCGATATCATGTGTAACCAGGATGGTTGTCTTCTTTTCCCGGGTAATAATCTGTTTGATATCGTCCGCCACCAGCAGTCTGGTCTGGTAGTCCAGGGCGGAAAAAGCCTCATCCAAAAGCAGGATACTGGGGTTAATGGCCAGTGTCCTGATGAGGGCGACACGCTGGCGCATGCCGCCGGAAAGCTGCCCGGGGTAAGCATTCTTAAAACCGGCCAGGCCGTAATTATGCAGCATCTGTTCTGCGAAAGCAATTGTGTCGGGCTGCAGTTTTTTCTGTACTTCAAGCCCCAGTAGCACATTTTTCCAAATCGTCCGCCATTCAAACAGCTGGTCGCTCTGCGGCATGTAGCCGACAAGGGATGTGGGGCCGGTCACTTTTTTGTCCCGGATAAAAACCTCACCCTCGGTAGGCGTGAGCAGTCCGGCGACGATATTGAGCAGTGTGGATTTGCCGCAGCCGCTCGGCCCCACAATGCTAACGAATTCCCCTTCCGTTACCTGTAGAGTTATCTCCTGCAGGGCGTGTATTTCCCCTTCCGGACTGTGAAAAGTCATGCCCACATTACTGACGGTAACCAATGCATCTGCCGCCATCATTATCTCCTCTCCGCCTAGCGGACAGAAGCAAGCGCCTTTTCTGCAAACTCATTTGTCACCAGTTCAGCATAGGGGGCACGTTGTGACAGTTCGCCCGCCAGTTCCATCACATCCTGCAGTCGCTCAAAGGCATCCGCCGAAAAATGCGGTGTTGCCGCCCAGGCGTCAATTTCTTTGTACCTGGCCGCCACTTTTGCCAGGACGGCCTCGTCCGAATCGGGGAAGGAAGGCTTAATAACTTTCGCAATTTCCTCCGGGCTGTGCTCCTGCACCCAGATTTGCCCGCGGTAAATGGCAACAGTAAATTTTTCCATCAGCTCCCTGTTCTGCTCCAGGTAGCTCCTGCGGGCACTGAAGGCGGTGTATGGGATCTCGCCGCTGTCCCGGCCGACTGAAGCCACCACATGCCCGGCGCCTGCCAGTTCCAGTTCTGTCGCCACCGGCTCGAAAAGTGTGACATAATCCCCCTCCCCGCCGGTAAAAGCGCCGGCCATCAGGGCAAACTGGATATGTGTCAGCACCTCCACATCCCTGCCCGGCATCAGACCGTGCTTCTTAAGTACATATTCGAGAGTCATGAGGGGTACACCGCCCTTGCGGCCGCCGATAATGCTCTTGCCGCGGACTTTCTCCCAGGAAAACGCAGGATCCGGTTCCCTTGCCATTAAAAAGGACCCGTCCCGCTGCGTCAGCTGGATAAAGTTCACGGCAAAATCTTCCTGTCCTTCATTGTACACGTAAATACTGGCTTCAGGCCCCATAAAGCCCACATCCGCCTCGCCGGACAAAACGGCTGTCATCACCTTGTCCGCACCCTGTCCCGTTGTGAGTTCCAGTTCAATCCCTTCTTCCGCAAAATAGCCGAGATTGATGGCCGCATACAGGGGAGCATAAAAAACCGAGTGAGTCACTTCATTTAAGCGGACTTTTTTTAAACTGCCGTCTGTGCCGCAGGCAGCAAACACACAGGCAAAAACGACGAATACGGCCACGGCAAGAAAAAGCACCTTCCTTTGCACGGCTAAAACTCCTTTCCGCAAATTGTTTGTGTACTTTATAATATTGCCGGCAGGCAAATGTGTGCTTCAGCCGCTAACCAAAAGTGTTCTGCCTGCATATCCATAAATAAAGATGGAAGCAAAGCTGCAAAGGAGACAAACAGCCATGTCCGAAAGTTTCGTGTCCCTGAAAGTGGCGGCGGACCGCACAAGTTACATGCGCGGTGACAATGTCCTGATTACTGTTGCGGCACAGAAAAAAAACCGGGCTGCCGCCCAGGAACCGGTAAAGCTATATGTCTTCGCCCCGGACGGGAAAAAAGTATATCAGGCCAAACTTTCTACAGACAACCTGGGCAAAGCCATGGGCATGTACCGGGTTGGGAAAAACACGGCCGGCGGCCGTTATTCCATCGAGGCACACAGTTCAGCCGCTTCCGTTGCTTTTGCTTCTTTTCTGATTCTGGACAGGAAATTTTTTTACCGTAAATTTCAGCTGTTTGGGCAACAAACCCGTCCGGGGATGCTCTGAGGCAAAAAAAAAGAACATAAACTTTACCGTTTATGTTCTCTCGGGCGGCGATCCCTGTCGGATCCGCCGCGGCGTTCGCGCCTGTTGTCCCGTTTGGCGTTATCCCGTTTGTTAAATGCGTCTTCGTCGATCATTTCCCCTTTGGCATTGGGAATGGCCGCCCTGCGTGACAGATCAATCCGGCCGCGTTCGTCAATGTTAATTACTTTGACCGGGATTTCATCGCCAACATTGACCACATCTTCAGTTTTACCCACATGTTCATGGGCCAGGCGGGAAATATGAATCAACCCTTCTTTTCCCGGCAGGATTTCGGCAAAGGCGCCGTATTTTTCCACCCGCGTCACTTTGCCCATGTAGACCTCGCCCACTTCCACTTCTTTTGTCAGCGCTTCGATCATCTTCACAGCCGCCGCGCCGCTGTCCGGATTCACCGCAGCTATATAGACGGTGCCGTCCGGCTCAATGTCAATTTCCGTCCCGGTATCGGCCACTATTTTATTGATCATCTTACCGCCGGGGCCGATAACATCCCGGATTTTATCCGGATGAATATGCATGGTAATAATTCTGGGCGCATATTTTGACAGCTCGGGACGGGGCTCGGCGATGACGGCGGTCATTTTATCCATGATATACAGGTAGCCTTTTTTTGCCTGTGTCAGTGCCCGTGCCATGATGTCACGTGACAGGCCTTTGATTTTAATGTCCATTTGCAGGGCGGTAATGCCCTCCCTGGTACCTGCCACCTTAAAATCCATGTCTCCGAGGAAGTCTTCCATTCCCTGGATATCGGTGAGGATTGCCACCTCGTCACCTTCCTTGATGAGTCCCATGGCCACCCCGGCTACAGGTTTCCTGATGGGCACACCTGCATCCATCAGTGACAGGGTGGAACCGCAGACGGCGCCCATGGAGGTGGAACCGTTGGATTCCAGAACCTCGGAAACAAGGCGGATTGTATAGGGGAAGTCTTCTTCCGGCGGGATGACCGGCAAAAGAGCCCGTTCAGCCAGTGCCCCGTGACCGATATCCCGGCGGCTGGCGCCGCGCATGAAGCCCGCCTCGCCCACACTGTAAGGCGGGAAATTATAATGGTGCATATAACGCTTTTTTTCTTCCAGGCCCAGGCCGTCAAGGCGCTGGACATCACCCGGCGCACCCAGAGTACACACGTTAAGTACCTGTGTTTGCCCGCGTCTGAACAGGCCGGAGCCATGGGTGCGGGGCAGGACGCCCACTTCAACGGTGATGGGCCTGATTTCATCCTGCCTGCGCCCGTCGGGCCGGCGGTTTTCCCGGATAATCATGGTCCGCATAGTTTCTTTGATCAGGCTGTCATAGACTGAGCGGATATCCTGTTCATTTTCCGGATAAAGCTCCAGAAAATGTTCAAGGGTTTCCGCCCGCAGGCTTTCAATAGCCGCCTCCCGCGCCTGCTTTTCCTCAATCCTGACAGCTTCATTCACCCGCATGCCGCAAAAAGCCCGCACTTCCGCAGCCACGGCTTCATCCGGCATAAACTCCACAACTTCCATTTTTTCTTTGCCCGCTTCAGCCATCATCTGTTCCTGCAGGGCAATGATCCCCTGGTTGGCCTCGTGGCCGGCCATGATGGCCTCCAGGATTTCCTCTTCCGTCAGTTCATGGGCACCGGCCTCCACCATCATAATGGCATCTTTTGTACTGGCCACCACCAGGTGCAAGCGGGAGTCTTCCGCCTGTTCCTGTGTGGGGTTGATAACCGGTTTGCCGTCCACCCAGCCCACAACCACCGCCCCGATGGGCCCGTCAAAGGGTATGGGGGAAATGGACAGGGCCGCCGATGCCCCGCAAATGGACAGTGCTTCGGGCGGGCAGTCCTGATCCACGGAAAGAACGGTGGTAACTATATGTACGGCATGGCGGAATGATTTGGGGAATAAAGGACGGCAGGGCCTGTCTGTCAGGCGTGCGGCCAGGATGGCTTTTTCTGTGGGTCTGCCTTCGCGTTTGATAAAGCCTCCCGGTATTTTGCCCACCGCATATAACCGCTCTTCATAATCCACCGTCAGGGGAAAGAAATCAATACCTTCACGCGGCTCCGCAGACACGGTGGCCGTGGTAAGCACCACTGTATCACCGTAGCGTACCAGTACAGCCCCACTGGCCTGTTGGGCAACCCGTCCGATCTCATAGCTGAATTCCCTGCCGGCCAGTTCCATGCTGTAAACCTTCATGGCATACATCCTCTCTCACATGTGCTTCTTTTAATGGCAGCACAATATTGGGAAAAAAGCGGGGTTTCCCCCGCTTCTCCTTTTCTGTTTTCGGGAAACTATTTACGAAGCTGAAGCTTTTCCAGGATGGTACGGTAGCGCTCTGCATCGGTTTTTTTCAGGTAGTTCAGCAAACCTCTGCGCTGACCGACCATTTTTAACAGGCCGCGTCTGGAATGATGGTCCTTTTTGTGCAGCTTCAGGTGCTCGGTCAGGTAGTTGATCCGTTCAGTCAGCAGGGCGATTTGCACTTCAGGAGAACCGGTGTCTTTTTCATGTAAACGGAACTGACTGATCACATCCTGTTTGCGCATGGAATCCATCGTCATACGGCACACCTCCTTTTTCTGGCGTAACACCATGCAGCCAAGGCAAACGTCGGAGCTTCGATTACCCGAGCCACAGGTTAACAAAAATGATTCTACCATATTGCGTGCCCGGAAGCAAGAAAAGCGCGAAATTTTGTTACTCCGGGCAGGCGGGGGTATAGGCAGGGAGACGCAGGGTGTTGTAAGGGGGCAATGCCAGCAGCGTCCTCGCCGTTTTGGCGTCTGCAGTAATCTGCGCCACCAGCGCACCCGCATCGGCAAATGTTTTTTCTCCCCTCAGTCTGTGTAAAAAGTGGACAATTAATTCTTCCCCGTAAATGTTTTTATCCGCATCCAGCAGGTGGACTTCCACGGAAGTCTCCCGTTTGCCAAAAGTAGGCCGTTTGCCCACATTGGTAATCCCCCAGCCGCTGAAATCCCTGCCGGCAACCCACGTCAGATAGACCCCGAAAGCGGGCAGGACCACTTCCGGAGCAAATGCCAGGTTGGCCGTTGGAAAGCCCAGCCGGTGACCCCGGCCGTCACCGTACACCACTTTCCCGCGCAGAAAATAGTGATAACCCAGCATTTTATTTGCCCGCGCCAACTCTCCCTGTTGCAGCAGGACACGGATGGCAGTGCTGCCGGCCACTTCCCCGTCCACTGCGACGGGGTCAACCACTTTGACTGTGAAATGATAGCGCTCTCCCAACCTGGTCAGATCTTCCGGCGTTCCGCGGCCGTACCTGCCAAAGGAATAATTGTAGCCGACAACTACAGCACAGGCACCCAATGCGTCCGCAAGAATTTCACCGGCAAATGCCTCCGGTGAGAGGGCGGCAAATTCTTTGGTAAAAGGATGGATGATGACATAATCTATGCCCGTCTCACCCAGCAGCCTGATCCTGTCCCCTGCTGTCAGAATCAGCTCCGGTGCTTTCCCCGGAAAAAGCACTGACACAGGGTGGGGCAAAAAAAGCAGGGCGGCGCTCTTTTTCTTCATTTCGTCTGCCAGTCTGACTGTCCGGCGGAGAATCTCCCTGTGCCCAACGTGTACACCGTCAAAATTGCCCAGTGCCAGGCAAATATCGCCCCGCCGGCAGTGCTTGAAGTTCTCAATACATTTTATAATTTGCATGTGCCTCACCTGTGGTGAAATACTTTTTTCGGCCGCAGCAGTCCGTCCCGCACTTCGGCCAGGGCAAGAAAACGGCCGTCCTGCCTGTAGACACGTATGTCACGCCCTGCGGGCAGTTTTTCCCCGTATGGTATGAAACCACCGTGCTGCAGTCTTTCCGCTTCTCTGTCGGTCAGCACCGCCCGCGACAGATGCTGCAGTCCAAAATCAACGGCAAGCAAGGCGGAGGACAGCTGTTTTTTCCCCGCCAGTTGTGCCGCCTCTTCCAGGGAGAGCGTCTCCTGCAACAGGAATGGCCCCACTGCCGTCCGCACCAGGAAGGACATATGACCTGCCGTCCCCAGGGCTTCGGCAATCTCCCGACACAAAGTCCTCACATATGTGCCGCGTGAACAGGAGACATCAAACATCATCCGCTTGCCCTGCAGCAGGAGTAACCGTATGCTGTAAATATGTATTTTGCGCGGCTGTCTTTGAACTTCCACCCCCCGGCGGGCCAGTTCGTACAGCCTGTGCCCGCCTGCGCGCACGGCGGAATACATGGGCGGTGTCTGCAGCTGCGGGCCGACAAAATGCTCCAGTGCTTTTTCCACCACATCGGCCGTCAGTGAAGGAACGGGTTTACGGTCAGTGACTTCTCCCGCCGCATCTTCCGTGGTGGTAGCCACCCCCAGGGCAAGTTCCGCCCGGTAACTTTTGGGCAGGGCAAGCAGATATTCAGACACCCGGGTGGCTTGTCCCAGGCACAGCGGCAAAACCCCGGCCGCTCCGGGATCAAGTGTGCCCGCATGGCCCACCCGTTTGGTGCCTGCCAGGCGGCGGATGACACTGACCACATCATGGGAAGTCATGCCCGGCGGTTTTAAGATGTTTAAGACACCGTTCATGACCCCACAACCTCTGTCACTGCCGCAAGCACCCTGGATACGGCCTCGTCCAGGCCGCCCCTGACGGTGCAGCCGGCCGCCCGTGCATGACCGCCTCCGCCAAATTTGGCGGCAAGAGCGGCCACATCTGTCTGAAAAGAACGGAAGCCGACCTTCACGGTTCCGTCATTGTTTTCCCGGAAAAGAAGCCCTACTTCCACCCCTTCAATATTTTTTGCATAGTTGACCAGGCCCTCCAGGTCCGCATTGTCCGCCCCGGCCTCTTGCAAGTCTTTTTCCGTGAGTGTCAGCCAGGCAATTTTTCCGTCGGCACTGAACGCCAGGGAGGACAAAGCCTGCTGCAGAACCAATACAGCCCTAAGAGGCTTCACATCAAAAACCAGGGAAGAAATATGTCCCGGCCTGACGCCGCAGGCAAGCAATCTGCCTGCAATCCGGTGTGTTTTTTCCGTTGTGTTGTCATATTTGAAAGAGCCTGTGTCAGTGCTGATTGCCACATAGAGTGCTTCAGCCACGGCACAGTCATGGTGCGCGCCCAGTTCCCGCAGCAGGTCAAAAACAATTTCCCCGGTGGCTGCCGCTGCCGCATCCACATAATTCAGCCGGCCAAACAGGTTGTTGGTGGGGTGATGGTCAATATTGACAAGCATCGCATCCCGCAATACCTGGTCAGGTACAGGCAGGCGCTGCCTGTCGGCACAGTCCAGGGCAACAATGCAGTCAAATGCCTTCTTTGGCGGGACGGACACCACTTCGTCCGCACCCGCCAGAAAACGGAAACGCCGCGGCACACCGCCGTCACAATACATGTCAACCTGACGGCCGCAACTCTTCAGGGCCAAGCCCAGTGCAAGCAGTGAGCCTATGGCGTCTCCGTCCGGCTGCAGATGCGTGCTCACCAGGATACAACGGCTTGCCTGCAGGACAGAGGCTATTTCCGCCAGGCTATTCACCGGCATCTTCCCTTTCCTGTTTATTTAACCGGCGCAGGACTTGGTTAATATGGGCACCGTAGGCGATAGAACGGTCAGGATGGAATGATATTTCCGGCGTATGGCGCAGGCGGATACGCCTGCCCACCTCTGAACGGATAAAACCGGACGCCCGGGACAGGGCGGTCAGCGCCGCCTCCTGTTCCTGCTCGGAGCCAAAAACACTGACATATACTTTTGCATAACTTAAATCACGTGTCACAGTAACGTCCGTGATGCTGATCAGTCCGGAGATCCGCGGATCCTTCATTTCATACTGTAAAATATCGCTGATTTCTCTCCGCAATTCCTCGGCCACCCGCCGGGCACGTTGTTCAGACATCCTTGTTACCTCCATCCACGGAACACTTAAATTATTTCCATGGTGTAATCGCTGATTTCCAGACCGGGTTCCCGCTGGGTAAAAGCAAGGACCGCTTCCAGCTCTCTGTGGGCAAGAGCGGGCGTGGCCGCCACACAGACAACTGCCACATCACTGCGCTGCCAGAGATCCCTGGCGCCTGTTTCCAGAACAGAAACATTGAACTTCCGGCGCAGCCTGTGCAAAAGCGGCCGCAGCAGAGAGCGTTTCCCCTTGAGCGACCTCACACCGTAAAGATATAATTGTAGCTCCAAAATCCCGATAACCATCAGCTTTGGTCTGTCACCTGCTCCATGGTATAAGCTTCAATAATATCGCCTTCATGCAGATCATTGAACTTTTCCAACAAAATGCCGCAGTCGTAACCTGCAGTTACCTCTCTCACGTCGTCCTTAAAACGTCTCAGCGTTTCTATCCTGCCTTCATGCAAGACGACACCATCCCTGATCACGCGTATATCCGCATTTCTGGTAATTTTTCCTTCCAGGACATGAGAGCCGGCAATAGTCCCCAGGCGGGATACTTTGAACAGATGGCGCACTTCCGCCTGCCCCAGGACAACTTCCTGCAGCTGCGGTGCCAGCATCCCTTTCAGTGCTGCCTGGACATCCTCAATTGCTTCATAGATAACGCGATAGAGACGTATTTCCACTTTTTCTTTTTCCGCCATTTTACGGGCACCGGCAACAGGCCGCACATTAAAACCAATAATCACCGCATTTGAGGCGGAAGCAAGCATCACATCAGATTCGGCAACGGCGCCGACGCCTTCATGCAGAATCTGAACGCGAACCTCATCGGTTGACAGTTTCAGGAGTGATTCGCGCAGCGCTTCCACAGAGCCATGGACATCGGCCTTAATAATAATATTGAGGTCTTTAACCTCGCCCTCCCGGATGCGGGCAAAGAGATCGTCCAGGGATACTTTGGCCGGCTTTCTCAGTTCAATTTCACGCCTTTTTTCGGCACGCTTTTCCGCAATCTGGCGGGCAATCCTGTCATCACTGACAGCCTGCAGGTCATCCCCCGCCTCCGGCACATCCGCCAGACCCAGAATTTCCACCGGAGTGGACGGCCCGGCTTTTTTCAGACGTTTCCCCTTGTCATCCACCATGGCCCGCACTTTACCGTAAATGGTCCCGCAGATGACGGAATCCCCCACCTGTAATGTCCCTTCCCGGATGAGTACTGTGGCAACGGCGCCCCGGCCTTTATCCAGTCTGGCTTCCACCACCGTGCCGATGGCCGGTTTGTCCGGGTTGGCTTTTAATTCAGCCATTTCAGCCACAAGGAGAATCATTTCCATGAGCGTGTCAAGGCCTTTTTTCTGCAGGGCGGATACCTCCACCATGACAGTATCGCCGCCCCACTCCTCCGCCACCAGGCCGTGTTCTGTCAGCTGCTGCCTGACCCGGTCCGGATTGGCGCTGGGTTTGTCAATTTTATTGATGGCAATAATGATGGGAACACCGGCCGCCTTCACGTGGTTGATGGCTTCCACGGTCTGGGGCATGACACCGTCATCCGCCGCCACCACAATGACGGCAATATCTGTTACCTGGGCGCCGCGGGCGCGCATGGCCGTAAATGCTTCATGTCCCGGCGTGTCCAGAAAGACAATCTTTTTCCCCTGGTAACTGGCCTGATAAGCGCCAATATGCTGCGTGATTCCGCCCGCCTCATGGGAAGTAACATTGGCACGGCGAATGGCATCCAGCAGGGAAGTTTTGCCGTGATCCACATGCCCCAGGACGGTAACAACCGGCGGGCGCGGCCGCAAATCCTCTTCTCTGTCTACGGTTGTCTCGCTTAATTCCGCTTCCAGTTCATCAACCTTGACTTCAACCTGATAGCCGTAATCTTCCGCCAGCATTTGGGCAATATCAGTATCGACAGCCTGATTGATCGTTGCCATTACACCAAGGCCGATCAGTTTGCTGATAATTTCCCCTGCCGTTGCCTGCAGTTTATCCGCCAGTTCACCTACCGTGATCCGGCCTTCCAGAACGACTGTGTTTTCCCGGCGCTGCTGTTCAGAAAGCAGGCGCGCTTCCCGGAGAGCTTTTCTTTCTTTCTTGTCCGGCCGCCTTTTCGATGGTTGTTTCCGGCTCTCTTTCGGCGCAGCCTTTTGCTGCTGTTGTTTTTTCTCCTCAGGGGGCTTTTTTTGTCCGGCCGGAACGTGCGCTGTTTTCTCCTGCTTTTTCTTGGCGCCTTTGGCGGGTTGCCGCCCTTCAGTTTTGCCTTTTTGCTTTTTCCCGCCCCGTGCAGCGGGAGCAGCCTGAGTTTGCGCCTTTTCCCGTGTTGCCTTGCTTTTTGCCGCCTCAATTTCCTGCAGGTATTCTGCAGGCGGCTCCCCTTTACCCGTCAGTTGGTAACGGATCCTTTTGGCCGCATTTTCCTCAACTACACTCATATGGTTTTTTACAGGAAAGCCGATATCTCCCAACAGGTCAATGATGCGTTTGCTGGGAACATCCAGCTCTTTTGCCAATTCGTAAACCCTGATTCTCGCCATGGGCTACACCTCCATTTGTATGGCCTCCTTAAACGTTGGTCACTCACATATTTCCCTGCTTATCAGGCTGGCAAACCCCTCGTCAAGCACTGTTACCGCCGCCCGGGGGGATGTGCCCAGCGCCCGGCCCAGGGTGGCCTTGTCGGCGAATATTACCACAGGAACATGATAATGCCTGCTTTTGTCCCGGTACCTTTTTTCGGTTGCCTGCCCGGCATCGGCG
>DUUE01000284.1 GCA_012841735.1 Bacillota bacterium
ACCTGAAAGCCGTTTCTTTATTTGAGCTCCGCTCCGGGGACATCTTCACCCGTCAGCCATTTATAGGATTGTTGCAACAACTGGACCGCATAGGTGGGGTTATGGATGCCCAGGCTGCCGTCCGACGACACCAGCAGGTAGTTATAGGCAGCCTGGTAAACTTCATCCGGAAGTTCTTCCATTTCTTCGCCGCCGGCAGTAGTAATGACTACAGAGCCGTGAGAGGAGGAAATTTCACCGCCGCCTGTTTTTTCCTTTACCGCCCCGGCCACCAGAGCCAGCAAACCTTCCACTTCCGTCTGCAGGCCTTCCTTGTTGCTGTCACCGTCATAATCGCCGCCCGCCGCCAGATTGGCGTCCGTAATGCCCTGGTGGCACTGGCCGCAGGCCGCCTGCACACTCTCCACCCCGAAGGTGTGGGAAGCAAAGCCCGCCTCCGTTTCCGTCAGGTGGCAGCCCACACAGCTGTCTTTAATCCCGGTGTGCGCCCCCGTACTGCCATAATTAAAATCCTCCGCCCTGATCCCGCCGGTGGCGGTGAAAACATCGGCCTGGCTGCTGGAGTGCGGTGCGGCACGCCTTTCATCCTTCACATCGCCGGCATGGCGTGAATTGTGGCAGGCCATGCAGAGGGCGCCCGTCCCGCCTTGCACATTATCCGCTGAAGGGATATCCACAGTTCCCGCCTCCATTAAATCGACGCCCCGGCCCGTATGACATGCCCGGCAGTCAATACTGATGTTAAAATCCCGTTCCAGGGCCCCTACTTCGGCCTGGTTGGCGGCAAAAGCACCGCCGTCATGGCAGAGGACACAGTTGTCACGCTGGGCGGGCGACAGCAGGATATTGCTGTGGGCCGATTCCGCCCATTGCGCCGTCAGGGCATTAATGTCCAGTGCTTCCGTTTCCTTTTGCGCAGGCGGTTCCTGTTGCTGCCCGTTGTTTTCCTGTTCACTGTTGCCGCCGGCACAGCCGGTCAGAAACAGCAGTAAAAACAACATGACGAGACCGAAGGCGACCAGCTTCCTCCCGTTCATAAAGACACTCCTTTCAGCATCAGTCTTTGTCTATAGCTTTGCCTGCACGGTGACAAATATGTACAAGCTGTGACAAAAGCAAAAAAATGCCGGATAAAAAAAGCCTGCTCCTTGTGGAGCAAGCCTGCTTTCCAGTTTATCCCCGGCCAAGGCGGCGCCGCAGCAAAGAGAAGGCCAGGTCCAGTTCCCTGATTTTCAGTAAATAGGCCAGGACAAAATAAACCAGCGCCCCCAAGGCAATCACACTGCCCAGCCGCAGGGCCTGCAGCAGGAATCCGCCCCCCGCAAGGTATGGCAGGGCAAACCACACCGCCACCCCCATGAGCAGTGAGGCAACACCTGTTTTCCACAGGGTGTCCAAAAGCAGCGACAGGCCGAAGGGGCCCACTTTCCGGCGCAGGGCGGCCGCCATGGCGATTACCCCAAGGTAAAAGGAAAGGGAAGTGCCCAGGGCCAGGCCGCCGTAAGCCAGCGGCTTCATCAGCAGCCAGTTTAAAACCACATTCAGCAGTGTGGTAAGAAAGGAGAAATACATGGGGGTTTTCGTATCTTTGGTGGCATAAAAAGCCCGGTTGAACAATAACATGACCCCGGAAGGCAACAGCCCCAGGCTGTAAAAAATCAGGGCATAGGCCGTATTGTGCGTTGCCGTGGTATCAAAGGCCGCCCGTTCATAAATCAGGCGCACTATGGGGGTGCTCAGCACCATCATGCCCACCATAATGGGAAACATAAGCACAATCATCAGCCCGGTACCCTGGCGGACAGTTTCCTTAAACTCTTTCATTTTCCGCTGGTAATAAAGCTCCACCATGGTAGGGTAAAGCACCGTCAGCAGGGCCAGGATGAGAATCCCGTTGGGCAGGGAATAAATCTTGACAGCATAATTCAGATAGGAAATGCTCTGTTCCGCCAGGAAACTGCCAAATACCTTGTCAATCAATGTTTTTAATTCTACGGTGGCACTGCCGATCAGCACCGGGAGCAGCAAAACCCCCATCCGTTTAATGGCCGGGTGGTGCCAGGCAATGGTCCGGGCTGCAAAAATGCCATGCCGCGCTACGGCAGGCAGCTGGATTAAAAACTGCAGGGCAAAACCGGCCGCAGTGGCCCAGACCAGGGCCATGATGCCGTAGCGTACGCCCAAAAGCAATGCGCTGACAATAATGACCAGGTTATTGGGGAAGGCGGTAAGGGAAGGGACAAAAAAATTTTTTTTAATATGCAGCACACCGCTGCAGAGGCCGGACAAGCCCAAAAACAAAAGGCCCGGCAGCATAATCCTGGCCATGGTTACGGACAGTTCGTACTGGGCACCGGTATAACCGGGGACAACCAGCCGCATGACCAGGGGTGCAAAAATCACCAGCAGGACGCTGCCTGCCAGCAGCAGCCCGCCCAAAAGCAAAAACACGGCCAGGGCCAGGGAATTGCCTTCCTCTTTGTCATGGTAATCCCCGTAGACAGGAATAAAGGCTGTTTTGATCGCATCATTAAAAGCCAGAAAAAGGATGCCCGGGACACTGGCCGCCGCAAAATATGTATCCGTCAGCCAGCTAGTCCCGTAGCGGGCGGCAATCGTTGCCTCCCTGGCAAAACCGAACAGGCGGGACAAAAAAAGCAGCACCGTTACCATGCCGGCAGATTTAATCATTGTCCGTCCAGTCATCACACTCTTCCTCTGTCTGTTAAATAAAGCTATTATTCCCGCTTCAGCCCGGATTAAACACCGTCACCAGCCACGTCACGGCCAGCATAATAAAGCCTGCCACCAGTACCCCCAGGCTGATGATCACAAAGGCCTGCCGCGCCGGGATGCGGAAAAAACGGGCGGCCACACAGGCCGTCCAGGCTCCCGTTGAGGGCAGCGGCACGGCTACAAAGACAAAGAGGGCATATTTGCCGTAGCGGACAAACAAGTCTTTCTTTTTAACGGCTTTGCGGAGCATGATGTGATAAAAGGGGGCGGTTACCCTGTTTCTGGCCACGTAATTCTCCAGCCGCTCCAGCAGCCACAGCAGCGGGGGAATAACGACAATATTGCCCAGGTAGCTGCAGAGGAACGCCTGCCACGGTGCAAGCCCCAGCGAGACACCCAGGGGCAGGCCTCCCCGCAGTTCAACAACAGGCAGGGCTGACATGCCAAATACTTTCAGATAGTCCATCTCACATACCCCCGTAAGCCTAGCATAACACATTCGCTGCGGGTGATGGAAATCCTGCGCCGCGGCGGGGGGCAAAATTGTGCGTCATGATAAAAAGGCTCCGTCTCCGGAGCTTTTTCTCAGCGCACCACCT
>DUUE01000363.1 GCA_012841735.1 Bacillota bacterium
CAATCATGGCCTGCTGCATACTTTTTTCCGCTGCAATTTCCATATAGGGGATCTTTTGCGTCAGCAGCCGCTGCAGCGGGTCGGGGCACAGGTCCTCCCGTTTCAGTTCAGCCAGGATCTGCATGATAACGGCCACCACATCACCGTTTGTCAGGCCGTCTACATAAACAAGCGCCGCTTTTTTCCCGCCCAGAACCATGTTTTTTTGCAAAATGTCAATACTGGTTCCAATTCCCAGCTTTTCTTTCAGGTAGTCAAGATTGTCCTGCAGCCGGGGACTGACATGTTCCGGCGGCCCCGGGTAAGAACGTCTCATCAGCAAACACTTCCCTGTAAAAAACCCTCCATTGCCGGAGGGCGTCAGTTTTATTAATGTTCCATCCTTGCTGCTTAACGATCCAGGACACCAAAGGCAACTTTTACATTTGCTTTATACTCAACAACATCCCCGTCACGCACATTGGCCGTCAGGTTCTCCACATGCACGCCGGTAATATTGTCAATGGTTTTGGCCGCATCCGCCACTGCATTTTTCACCGCATCTTCCCAGCCGGCCTGGGACTCGCCGACCAGTTCCACAACCTTTACTACTGTCATACTGTCACCTCCTGTTTTAACTCTATTTTGCCCATAACACCTGCAATATACACGTTTACATAAAAAAAAAGCCCTGCAGGGGAACGGTTCCCCTGCAGGGCACATCATAAAGTGAGCACAGAGTCTAGCCCGGCTCAGAAAGGTGGGCTTTCAGTTTTTGCAGCACTTTTCTCTCCAGGCGGGAAATATGCATCTGGGAAAGGCCCAGCATCTCAGCCACTTCCTGTTGCGTTTTTTTGCGAAAGTAGCGGTAAATTACAATCCGGCGCTCCCGCTCCGGCAGGTATTCCAGCGCTTCCTGCAGTGCCAGGCGGTCAAGCACATCTTCCGTTGCCGGCGGTTCCACAGCCACCTCTGCCCTGCCCGGCTGCTCCGCGTCCAGCGATACCGGCGCGCGGGATGCTTCCAGGGCCATGAGCAGCTCTTCCCGTTCCAGGCTGCAGGCGGTTGACAGTTCGGCCAGGCTGGGCTGCCTGCCCAGGCGCTGCTCCAGCTCTTCCCGGACACGCCTGACCCGTCCGGCCTGCTGTTTTATCGCCCGGCTGTATTTGACGCTGCCCTGCCCCCGCAGATACATTTTGATTTCACCGGCAATGACAGGTACCGCATAAGTGGCAAAGGCCGTCCCCCGCCTGGGGTCATACCCCCGCAGCGCTTTCAGCAGGCCGATACAGCCAACCTGAAACAAATCATCCTCCTCGGCATATTCGCCGCTGTAACGTTTCACCAGGCTGCGGACAAGGGGCAGATGCCTGTTAAACGAATCTTCCATCGGCGTTCCTACGCCTCCGCGGCGCCCGTCCGGCCGAAAATTTTGACCATCCTGACGGTGGTGCCTTTCCCCGGGGCGGACTCCACCTGGAACTCATCCATAAAATTCTGCATAATGGTAAAGCCCATGCCGGAACGGTCCAGCTCCGGCTTGGAGGTGTAGAGGGGCGTCAGGGCCTGCTCCAGGTCGGCAATGCCCACGCCGTAATCAATTACCGTAACCTCCAGGCGGTTTCCTTCCAGGGTGGCGCTGATCACAATAGTACCGGGGCCGTTTTCATAGCCGTGTATCACCGCATTTGTGACCGCCTCGGAGACAGCCGTTTTTACATCTGAAATTTCATCGATGGTGGGATCAACCTGGGCGGCAAAGGCCGCCACCACAATGCGGGCAAAAGCTTCATTCTGTGATTTGCTGGGAATTTCCAGTTTCATATAGTTTGCATTTGCCATCTGCAACCCCCCTATGCACCGGCCAGGGCGTCTTCCCGGCTGCTGAAAACAGGTATTTTTTTCTGCAAACCTGCCATTTCAAAAATACGCATTACCCTGGGGTTCAGACTGCAGGCCAGGACCTTGCCGCCCTTTTCCGCCATGATTTTATAGCGTCCCAGTATCATCCCCACCCCGGAACTGTCCATAAAAGTGACGCCGCCGAAATCAAACAGGACAGCCTGTATTCCGTCCCGGTTCAGTTTGTTGTCAATGCCTGCACGCAGCCTGTCCGCGGCATGATGGTCCAGTTCGCCCTTCATCCGGACAATCAGGGTGCTGCCGGCTCGCAGCAAAGTAACTTCCACAGGCTCCTCCCCTTTGTCGAATATTTCCTTTGGAAAGATTCGCCATGACGGTAACAACTCCTGCCGGCGCCGCAAAAAGGCCTGTCCCGCCGGAGCCAAAACAGGGGGGCACCGGCAGGGCAGGCACAAAATTTAACACAGCCGGGAAAGCAAGGCCAAAAGCTGATCTTCATATCCCATAATGATGGGTTCAATCACCCGCTCCAGCTGCGGGTCGGTCCGGCGTGATGCCCGGTAATCCTCCCAGGTTTCATAGTAGCGCGAACGGAAGGGCGGAATTTCCGGCTCCACCAGTTTGCCCGGCAGCTCCACGTTGCGCACCCGCTCGCCGGCATTGTCATAACGGGTATGATCCCGGACATATTCCAGGACGGCAATATAATTGTCCAGATTAATGTCTCCCGGTGACAGGGACGATTTGTCAAAATTAAAAATGTAATTGCCGCCCGGCGCCATAATATCCAGCAGTTCCTTGGCCTTGTCAATGCACTGTTGCCTGGTGGCCGTCCTCAGGTAGGTAATGGGATACATGCCGCCGAGGATCAGCTTTTTGCCCAGTTTTTCCTTAATGGTTTTCGGGTCGCCGTATTCAAAGTAAAGGCGCGTATTTTCCGGCAGTTCGGACAGGTGATCCAAGTAACGCATCCAGTCATGTTCACAGAAGAGATAACAGTATTGCCCCTTTTCCGCCAGCGCCCGGACCATTTTCAGGAAGGAGGGCCAGAACAGCTTTTCAAAATCGCTGGTACGCAGGTAAGTTGCCATATGGAGAGCGACAAAAGTATAGCCGTGCCTGTGGGGATTGGGCGGCAAACCCTTTTTCACCTGGTAAGGCAGCAGCGCTTCGCAGGCCGCCGCCACCTTTTCCGGGCAGCGGCGCACATCTTTGCTGATACCGGTGAAGCTGCGCAGAAAATCGGCCAGGTAGTCAAAGGGAGCCGTTACTCCGCCCAGAGAACCCGGCGGCGGTGAAAAGTAGCCGTACTTTTTCACCAGTTCGTCAGTAATGGCCTTGAAACGGTTCTGGTAATCCATATTGGCCAGCATGGCTTTGGCAAAGAGCAACGCTCTTTTGACCGGGTCGGTCTGCAGGGCAGGATACAGGCGCGGCAGTACTTTTTCCACCACGCAGTCATGCGGGTTGGCAATAAACTCGTCATATTCATCCG
>DUUE01000450.1 GCA_012841735.1 Bacillota bacterium
AAAGAAAAAGGACAAAAGGATCTTCTGCTTCCTGCCCTAAAATCAGTTGTTAAAAAAGTGGACTTGCAAGCTGGGCGGATGGAAGTGGATTTGCCCCGGGGGCTGAGATAAGTTGCGCATTGATATCCTAACCCTTTTCCCCGGCATGTTTGTTGTGCTGCGGGAAAGTATAACCGGGCGCGCTGCTGCGGCCGGGCATGTGCAGATTGTGGTGACCGATCTGCGGGATTTTGCTTGCAATAAACACCGTAGTGTCGATGACTATCCTTACGGTGGCGGCCCGGGGATGATATTGCAGCCTGAACCGTTTTTCCTTGCCGTAGAGCAGCTGCGCCGGGAAGACGCGCGCAGGGGAAGAGTGATCCTGCTCACGCCGCAAGGTTCACTTTTTACCCAGGAAACTGCACGCCGCCTGGCCCGTGAGGACCGTCTGATCCTGCTTTGCGGCCATTATGAAGGTGTAGATGAACGGGTCGGGGAAGCGCTGGTGGATGAAGAAATTTCTCTTGGTGATTTTATCCTAACCGGCGGAGAGATTCCCGCCATGGCGGTAACTGATGCCGTCGTCCGGCTACTGCCGGGAGTATTGCCCGCAGAGTCCGTGGCTGATGAATCTTTTAACGGCCACCTGCTGGAATATCCTCAATATACACGGCCGGCCGAATTTCGCGGCATGGCGGTCCCCGAGGTGCTGCTTTCAGGAAATCATGCAGAAATTGCCGGATGGAGGCGCCGGCAGTCTTTACTGCGGACGCTTCTCCGACGGCCCGAGCTTTTACTGCAGGCGGACTTAAGCGAGGAAGAAAAAATTTTTCTCCGCCGGGAGGCCGCAGGCAGAAAACTGAATGTTTTATTGTAAATGCGGGATGTGTATGATATAATTTCATTTGTTGTCAGGATGTTGCCAGGAAAGGAGGGCACAGCATGGATCTTATCAGACAAATTGAAGCAGAGCAGATGCGAAAAGATCTGCCGCTGCTTTCTCCCGGAGATACAGTCCGTGTTCATTATAAGGTTGTGGAAGGTTCCCGTGAGCGGACGCAGGTTTTTGAAGGGGTCGTCATCAAGAAACAGGGCGGCGGCCTGCGTGAAACCTTTACCGTGCGCCGGGTCAGCTATGGTGTGGGCGTGGAGCGGACTTTCCCGCTGCATTCTCCCAAAATTGAAAAGCTGGAAGTAATGCGGCGCGGTCTGGTGCGTCGTGCCAAACTGTACTATTTACGGAAACGTACCGGTAAAGCAGCCCGCATTAAAGAAAAGCGCTACTAAACAAAGTGGACTGTTTTACACAGTCCATTTTTTACAGGATTTCTCCAGAGAAGAGAGAAAGAAGGACTAAAATGAGCGAGCCGGTAAAAAACGACATTTGGGAATGGATAAAATCAATACTTGTTGCCATCATTCTCACATTGGTAATACGTGCTTTTCTGGTGGAAGTATTCCTGGTGCAGGGAGAGTCAATGCTGCCTACATTGCATGACCGGGAAAGGCTTCTTGTCAGCAAAGTGCAGTATTATTTCCGCGAACCGCGCCAGGGAGAAATTGTGGTCTTTAAAGCAACGGAAGAGCGGGATTTTATTAAGCGTGTTATCGCCACGCCCGGTGATGAAATCCTGATAGAGAGCGGCGGCGTATATGTCAACGGTGAAAAATTGCAGGAAGAATATGTGCTGGAAAATGCCTGGGAGACATTCGGCCCGGTAGTAGTCCCGGAAGACACAGTTTTTGTCATGGGTGACAACCGCAATAACAGCATGGACAGCCGTCATCCCAATGTAGGTTTTGTGGAACTGGGACGGATTAAAGGCAAGGCCATGTTTGTCTTCTGGCCTTTTACCGCCGTCCGGCTGATTTCCCATCAGTGAAACAGGATTATGTAACGGCAAAAGGAAGATGCCAATGGAGATTCAGTGGTATCCCGGCCAGATGGCCAAAGCAAAGCGCCTGCTGCAGGAGAACTTAAGGCTGGTTGATGCGGTCATAGAAGTGCTGGATGCCCGGATTCCCGACTCCAGCCGTAACCCTGACATTCGCAGCCTGATCGCACAGCGGCCTGTTGTTGCTGTCCTGACACATGCCGATCTGGCCGACCCGCAGCGGACGCAGGAATGGTTGGTTGCCCTGCGCAGGGATTACGCAGGAGCCGCCGCCGTCAATGCCGCTACCGGGGAGGGTATCAGGCAGCTGCTGCAACTGCTGAAAACCATCCCCGTTATGCGCAGGCATGGCGGGAATGTGCGCAGGCTCATGGTTGTGGGCATTCCCAATGTAGGGAAATCTTCTCTCATTAACAGGCTGACAGGACGCAGTGCCGCCAAGACCGGGAATAAACCCGGGGTGACAAAAGGAAAGCAATGGGTAAGGCTGCCGGGAGACCTGGAGCTCCTGGATACACCCGGCATGCTCTGGCCCAAAATAGAAAATGCCGGCCAGGCGTTCCGCCTGGCTGCCGTGGGGGCGGTCAGGGATGAAATTTATGACCCGGTGGAGCTGGGCGCAACTTTAGTCTCTTACCTGGCGGCACAAGACCCGGAAACATTCAACAAGCGCTACCGGATAGCTTTGAAGGAAAACGATCCGTATAAAATTTTGGCGGAGATTGGCAGCAAGCGCGGCTGCCTGCAAAAAGGCGGGGAAATCGACTTGGCTGCGGCCGCCCGCCTGTTGGTTGCTGATTTCCGTGCAGGGCGCCTGGGACGACTTACACTGGAACGGGTGGAAAAACGGGGAGATAATAATGATCAATTTCACCAAAATGACGCTCAGGGAGATTGAGCGTTATTTGCAGGCAACCACACTGAAGCCCCAGGAGATGAGACTGCTTGCAGCTGATGCAAGAGCAGGTGTGCAAAGGCTGCTTGCACAATATACCGCAAGAATACGGGCTGAGAGGCTGGAGCGTGAGCGCCTTTCCGCTCTGCTGCGCTATGAACGGCAGGCAAGGGAAAAGGGTTATACATATATTGCCGGCGTGGATGAAGCGGGCCGGGGGCCGCTGGCCGGGCCGGTGGTGGCGGCGGCAGTTATTTTGCCGCAGCATTTTTACCTGCCAGGGCTTAATGATTCAAAGCAAGTGACAACAAAGAGACGGGAGGAGCTGTTTACCGCCCTGCAGGAGACTGCGCTTGCCTTTGCCTATGGTATGGCCGGGGTGGAAGAAATTGATGCGCTCAATATTTTCCAGGCTACGAAGCTGGCCATGCTGCGTGCCCTGCAGAAACTGCCGTTAAAACCTGATATTGTCCTGTTGGACGGGATCAACCTGCCGGAATTGTCTTGCCCGCAGCAAAAAATTAACGGCGGTGACAGGCTTTCCGCCACTGTGGCTGCAGCCTCAGTCATTGCAAAAGTTACACGGGACCGCATAATGTGTGAGCTGGACAAAAAATACCCGGGTTACGGCTTTGCCGGCCATAAAGGTTACCCGACAAAGGAGCACCGCCGGGCCATTGCCAGGCTGGGCCCGTGTCCGCTCCATCGCCGCTCTTTTTTGCTTTTGCCGGAAGGTGAAAAGCTGTGAGGAAAATTGGTTCTTTAGGTGAAGAACTGGCAGTCTCGGCGCTGCTGGCTGAAGGTTGCGAAATTGTCGCCAGGAACTGGCGCTGCCGGCACGGGGAAATCGACCTGGTGGTAAAAGACGGTCCTTATTTAGTTTTTGTGGAAGTGAAAACAAGAACTACAGACAAGCGTGGCACAGCGGCGGAAGCGGTGGATGTGCGCAAACAAAAAAAACTGCGCTTGCTGGCACGCCATTTTGTCTTTGAAACAGGTTTAACCGCTCCCGCCTACCGTTTTGATGTGGTAGCCATCAGCGGCAGGGAAAAAAGTGTGAAAATTATAAAAAACGCTTTTTAAAAGGTACGGAAGTATTTTTTTTTGTCAATAAAAATTTCCATGTCCTTTTATCCGGAAGCATTCACAAGTATTTTTCCACCTCTGATGCGGAAAGCAATTTTGCTGCTCTTCCTTTCACTTAACCGGCCGACAAAGAGAATGCCCGCTTTTGTGCCAGTTGACATAACATGTTACAATAAGCGGGACTTGTTTACCGGCTCCCGACCAGAAAAAGGGCCACCGCACAGGGCAGAAGACCCGGCAACTGGAAGGAGGAAGAGTGATGAATAAAAAAGGCTTGCTGATACTTTTTCTTTTTACTTTTATCCTGGCTTCCGGAGTAGTATATGCACAGACAACTATTACTGCGGATACAGCCGGCAGTGAAAAAGAGAATACGGAAAAGGAATTGGGAGTGCGTGCGCTGCAAATTGGTGACAGGGGAGAAGATGTGGCCGCTCTGCAGGTTGTCCTGAACAAACTCGGTTTCCGGGAAGGGGAAATTGACGGTGTCTTCGGCCCCATGACTCACGGCAGTGTACAGCGTTTTCAGGCGGATCACGGACTGGAGAAAGACGGTAAAGTTGCCGGTAAAACCATGGAGCTTGTGCTTGCCGCGCAGCAGGAAGACAAGACTGACGCTTTGGCAGCGGCTGAATTCAGCTTTACGCCGGCGGAACTTGAGCTTTTTGCCAGGCTTGTCCATGCTGAAGCCGGCGGCGAACCCTACCAGGGGCAGGTCGCGGTTGCCGCTACGGTCCTAAACCGAATACGCAGCCCCAAATTTCCTGACACGTTAAGCGGTGTAACCTACCAGGTTGAAAGCGGCAAATATCAATACAGCCCCGTTCTGGACGGGCGAATTAACTTGCCGGCGGGGGAGTCCGCCAAAAAAGCTGTGCGTGAAGCATTAAGCGGCAAAGACCCGACAGGTGGAGCCACCGGGTTTTTTAACCCGGCAAAAACAGCCAATGCCTGGGTCCATTCGCGCCCTGCCAGCGGCAGAATCGGTTCCCATGTATTCTTCCATTATTAAAACAGGTACTCCCGTTTTCGCCAGCAGGCACAGAGTTGTGCCAGCAGGCGATTTTTTTTTGCCGTCTGAATAACCCCGCCGCACAGTGCCTTGCACAGCCGGCCACAGGACGGCAGGCAGTTTAAAACAGCGGCTATGTGCAGGGGAAACGGGAGGGTAAAGAGAACATATAACAAACACCGGAACCGGCTGTATGCTGCTGCCGGGCCAAAACTGTCCAGGGCAAAAAGGAGGACGAAAAATGGCTCAAACAAAATACGGCAAGTATATTGTTACTGATTATCCCGCAGACAAGAGCAAATTTGAGGGCAGGGAAGATTTCATTAAGCCTGTCACCTTCATCGACGGGCGTTTTGTGGAAGGCGCTTTCTATGCGGAAAGTGGCTGGATTTACAGGGCAAGTGAAGGTTCCCCGCCGGCGCATACGCATGATGACTATGATGAAATTCTCATGTTTCTCGGCTCCGACCCCGCCAACCCCCATGAGCTGAACGGCGAGGTGGAACTGTGGCTGGGAGACGAAAAACATCTTATCACAAAAACGGCCATGGTTTTTGTACCCAGAGGCCTGAGGCATTGTCCCATGTATTTCAGAAGGGTGGACAAACCGATTTTACACCTGGCGGCGGCCACCATGACCAGTTACAGCAGGGACCGTCTGGGAGAAAAGTAAGTTGTGCGGTTTTGCCTCCGGCGCGCCAGGATGCCCCGGCAAAAGCGAACAAAACGGGAATAAAAACGGGCTGCTTCTTGTAGCAGCCCGTTTTCTGTATCTATCTGTTACCGGCCGGCGGCGGGGCAATTTCAGGCAAGTATTTTGCGGACGGCTGCCTGGACACGTTCTCCGTCCGCTTTTCCTTTTACCTGCGGCATGATTTTACCCATTACTTTGCCCATTTCCCGCAGGGAAGTTGCTCCCGTTTCCGCCACGGCCTGGCGGACAAGCGCTTCCAGTTCGGCATCACTTAATTGCGGGGGCAGGTAGTTTTCCAGTAAGGCAATTTCAGCCTCATTTTCTTTTACCAGATCCTCACGGCCGCCTGCGCGAAAATCCGCAATGGCAGTTCGCCGTTGTTTGATCTCCCGCTGGATGACTCCCAGAATGTCTTCGGTGGACAGTTCCTTCTTCTTTTCTATACTTTCGTTTTTGATGGCCGCCAGCAGCATGCGAATGGTGGAAAGGCGCTTTTTCTCACCGGCTTTCATGGCATTTTTCATCTCTTCCTGAATTTTTTTCAACATTATTTTCACCTCCCGGCACTAAGGTCATTTTCTTCCTTATTATAAAATTTCCGCCCGGCAAACGCAAACAAATCCACAACCCGACGTTGCACCCGGCCAAAGTGTCCCTGGCTGCCGGCCGTCAGGGCACATAAAAAAAAACGAGGGCGACAACTATGGTGTTGCACGCCCTGTTACGGGGAAAGGAGGAGAGTATTAACTGTTAAAGGGGAGTCTTACTGGCTATGATCTGCGGTTGCTGTTATCAGCATACATGATCTTTGACGACAATACCTGAACAAATTATTAAACAGCATACATTTTTTGCAGGCGGGATTGCAGCATAAACAGACAGCATTACTGCTGTTATTAAAATATATCCGCCAGGTTTTCCACTTTGCAGCCGGGGTAATAATGAAGCAGGATCTCATGAAAGGTAAAGCCTGCAGCCGCCATTCCCCGTGCGCCATATTGGCTCATGCCGGCGCCGTGGCCCAGTCCGCCGCCGTAGATTGTTACCGACTGCAGCCTGCCCGCCGGGTCGTGCTGCAGGTCAAAAACAGCAAAAGCGCTGGGCAGAATACTGAAATTTTCCACGCTGGAGCCGTCATGGCGCCGGAGAACAACATCGGCGGAACCGCCGGTTTTTACCGGACGCAGTGTAAAACGGATCACATATTCAGTCAGCAGACGGTAAGTCCCCTTTGAGCCCGTAATTTCCAACTCCATGATATTGCCGCCTGCGCCGCGTCTTTGAACGCGCAGGTCCAGAAGCTCGCCAAGAGGATTTGCGGGGATTTTTTTGGCAACAAAAGCATCCCCCTCTTTTGTCAGCACCAAAGCAGGCTGTGCCTGTGCACGTTCCGGCAGGTAGCGGTTCAGTACCGCTTCCAGCTGTTCCCTGCTCATGGTAACCTGCCAGCGAAACCAGGGAGAACCCGAATCATAACTTTCCCACTCAGCCGTGGCAAAAAATTCCTTTGCTCCGTCCTCCGTGGACACAGCGGGCAGTCTGCCCTGCAAAAGCTGAGGCCGGGAGACAAGGTAGTCCACAGGGGTGCCCGGGAATGCCCCCTCTTTATCACTCCAGACTTCAGCGGCATGGGCGGTAACACCGGCAGAAGTGGAGAAGAAACGTGTATCGGCAAGACTGCCCCGGTAGGTGACAACCAGCCCTGCAGTTTGTGCTACGGCGGCACTGGCGGTATTGTTTTCCGGCACATTATTGTATACCTGGGAAGAAACGCTGTCATCCACATGGGCGCCAAAACTGCGCAGGCCGCTGCGGAAAATGGCGGCTGCGGCGTATGAACGGGCCGTTACAGCCTGGACCGCCAGCGGCACTGCACCGAAGCTGACGGGCATTTCACTGGGGACAACCGAATACAGGTACTCCTCCAGCACCACTTCATTCACCAAAAGCAGCGCATTCCGGTGGAAGGCTATTTCCATCTGCCCGCGGTATTCCGGGACAAAAGGAGGGCTGCCCCTGCGCAGTGTTTCCACACGCACACGTCCGCTGCCCGCGGGAAGCAAGTACACACGGCCGGCAGCAGCATACTTTTCCCCGGAGGGCAGGGTGACGGCAACCCGGCCGTCTTCAGCCCTCAGGACAAGCTGCTCACCGCCTGCAAGCCGGAAACTGCCGCCCGCCACTTTGTCCTCCAGCAGGAAAGGCCCGGTGACTGTGAGGCGGATTTCATCGTGCAGAAAACCGGTAAAACCGGTGGTGTTCAACAGGACACGAATAGTTTCCGGCCTGTAACCCGGCGGCAAAAGGACCGCCCGGATCAGGCCGTCCTGCCTGTAAAGTGTCAACTGTTGCATTCCGGGGATGGCTGCTTCATGCGAGACAATTTGCAGTGCGTCTTCTTTTTGCTGTAGATAGACTGTATTTTCCGCCAGGCTCATCAGCCCGGTCTCTTCACCTTCCAGGAACTCCCCGGACAGGGCAAGCAGCTTGCTGACAGTGACTGTCTCCAGTGGTGCGAAATACACCAGCCTGCCGCCGATCCCCACAGTAAAACCTGCCGCAAAGCGGTCGACGGGGGTGCCTGTCTGCAAAGTAACACGCCTGCCGTCGGCAAGCGAGAAAAATACTGTCCCTGAAGGTAACGGCTTTTCGGCCACGGCCACAGGGATCGCAACCACTTCTGGCAGTTCAACAATCCGCCAGCGCCCGCCTCGTCGCACAAGTTTTACCGGGACCGTGGCCCCGGTACCGCCGGCGGAAAGGGTAAGCTGAGCCGTTGCCTTGCGCAGAGATGTTACCCTGATGGCAGTTACCCCATCCAGTTTCCAGAGGCCGGGAATCCGCAGTGCGGCAAGCAGGGAGTCCTGCTCCTGTGACGGCAGCTGCAGGTAGTCGGCCGCCGCCGCACTACCGGTCGTTGCCCGGGCAAAAAACAGTTCCAGATCGGACTCAATGGCAGCGCTCGCCTGCATGACAAAAAGATATGCGCTCAGGCCGGTTAAAAGTAAAAGCACAAATATAATCAGCACTTTCCGCACAGGAATTCCTCCCTCAAACTATTTCGCGGTCATTCACCGTTAAATAACGGTTGACGCGAACATATGTTTGTTTTATAATGGTGAAAAATGGAACAGGAGGGACATAGTGTTTTCCAGAGTAACCGGTTGTACCATTGTGGGGATAGAAGGGAAACTGGTTGACGTGGAAGTCTTTCTCTCCTCCCAGTTGCCGAGTTTTGATATTGTCGGCCTGCCGGATGCGGCCGTCCGGGAAGCACGGGACCGTGTCCGCGCCGCCATCAAAAACAGCTCCTTCAAATTTCCGCCGCAGCGCATTGTTGTCAACCTGGCTCCGGCGGATGTCAAAAAAGAAGGCCCCCAACTGGATCTGGCTTTGGCCATTGGCATCCTGCAGGCAAGCGGACAATTGGGTGCGGATGACATAAACCGTGTCTACCTGGGAGAGCTGGCTCTGGACGGCACACTGCGGCCGGTGAGGGGAGTCTTGTCCATGGTCCTGGCGGCACGTGAAGCAGGCTGCCGTAATTTGCTTTTGCCCCTGGCCAATGCGGCGGAAGCCGCTCTTGTACAGGATGTCCAGGTTATCGGCGTGACTTCGCTTGCAGAAGCTGTAGCCGTGCTTACGGGCAGGCAGGCGCCGTCGCCCCTGCCGCATGCTGTGCTGAAAGAGGAGAGGGCGACAGCCGATTTTATTACTGTGAAAGGGCAGGAGAGCGCCAAAAGGGCACTGGAAGTTGCCGCGGCAGGCGGGCATAATGTCCTGATGACGGGACCGCCGGGTTCGGGTAAGACCATGCTTGCCCGCTGTGTTCCTTCCGTCCTGCCGCCCATGACGGAAGCAGAAAGCATGGAAACAACAAAAATTTACAGCGCAGCCGGACTGCTTGCGGAAAACAGCGGGCTGCTCACTGCCAGGCCTTTTCGCAGCCCCCACCATTCGCTGACGCCCGCCGCACTCTGTGGCGGCGGCAGAAACCCGCGTCCCGGCGAAGTCAGCCTTGCCCATAACGGTGTGCTTTTTCTTGATGAATTGCCGGAATTCCGCCGGGAAACGCTGGAAGTGCTGCGCCAGCCGCTGGAAGAAGGGACAGTGACAGTAACCAGACTGCAGGCGGCCGTTACTTACCCTTCACGTTTTATGTTGCTGGCATCCATGAACCCCTGCCCGTGCGGCATGCTGACAGACACGGCCACTGAATGCATCTGCAGTGAAAGGCAGATCCATGCTTACCGCCATAAAATTTCAGGACCGCTCCTGGACAGAATTGACCTTTTTGTGGATGTGGCACGCCTGCATTATGATGAAGTGGCCGGCCGGGGGCAGGGTGAACCGTCCAAAGCCATTGCCGCACGTGTGGCTGCGGCGCGCAGGCGTCAGCGTGGCCGTTTTGCCAGGGACGGTATCCGCTGCAATGCGGAAATGCTGCCGCAGCACATTCAGCAATACTGCGTCCCGGATGCCGCAGGAAGGGACTTGCTGCGCCATGCTTTCAACCGCCTGCGCCTCACGGCCCGGGCTTATGACAGGATTTTAAAAGTGGCGCGCACCATTGCCGATCTGGAAGGAGAGAAAAATATTTTCCCGCACCATCTGGCGGAAGCACTCAGCTATCGACAGATAACGGTTATGTAAGCTATTACAAGTATACACGCTTTTGCCTGCTTTTTTGCAAAGAAAGTGAAAGTAAAAAGAATCAGCCGCGAGGGCTGACTTTCTTTTCTCCAAGTATGAGCAGCTGTTTATGCAGGAGATCCAGTGTTTCCACGTTATTGGCCCAGTAAAGCTTTTTCCGGGCAGCTTCATAAGAAAGCCATTCACAGGCGGTGTGTTCAAAGGAGAGGTTAATGGGCGGGGGGTCTTTGACTTCCACCGCCAGGACGTAAACAGCACATTTTTCCCCGTGCTTGTCAAAAGAAAAATAATGCTTTGGGTCATAGACCCGCTCATAATTTTCAATTCCCGTTTCTTCCTGCAGTTCACGCAGGGCGGCAAAGCGGTTTGTTTCCGTTCCCTCGATAAAACCGGTGACAGGCTGCCAGTAGCCTCCCAGGTGAGGATTGCGCTTCAGGAGCAAATACTGTATTTCACCGGCAACCCACTGGTACAGCCAGACCATAATGCAGCGCGTCATAATATCACCCCTGTACTTTAACTATAGCGGCAAAAAGAGAGAGAAACAAGGTGCAAACGCATTATTTTTCCGGTGCTGCGGGCGGCAATTCAGGAAAGTGCGGCATGCAGGGCGGCACTGCGCTTTGCCAGAAGCTCCGGCAGGCGTTCCAGGTACATACGGACATCCTTGGGGGTGGCAATATTGAGCAGTGTATAGCCGGGGTTAATGATTTTGCTTGTGGCACCGCCGCCCAGCCCGAGAATATGGTGGCGCTCTTCAATCATGACAATATTGTAAATGCATTCGTAACCGGGCAGGGTAAAGCCGGTATTTTCCAGGCCGCCCAAAATATCACGCTGGCGGTAGAGATAATAAGGGCGGTAGCGTGCTGCCAGCAGCTCAAATGCTATTTGCTGCATGGCGGCAACCTCGTCCGCTTCCGGCAGTTTGTAAGCAGCCTTGTCCGCGTTGTAGCGGGAGGCCCTTTTGCGGGAAAAAATGTGAACAGTGATATTTTCCGGCGCCAAGGCCATGGTCTGGCGGACAGAGACGGCCACCATGTCCGTATTTTCCTCCGGCAATCCCAGGATCAGGTCCATGTTCAGGACGGGAATACCGGCGCGGCGCGCCATGGCTACGGCTTTCCTGATGTCTTCACTGCCGTGCCGGCGGCCGATAAGCGCCAGGGTTTGATCATGCATGGACTGCGGATTAATACTGATGCGGTCAACGCCAAAGCGCCGTATGGTTGCCAGGTGTGCTTCCGTAATGGTATCCGGGCGGCCTGCTTCCACTGTAAATTCACGCCACCTGCCGGGAAAAGCCTCCCTCAGGGCGGAAAGAACCGCATCCAGTTCCGCGGGAGCAAGGGAGGTGGGTGTGCCGCCGCCGAGGTAAACTGTATATGGTGTGAGGCCGAAACCGGCAGCCAGTTTACCCGTCTCCGCGATTTCTGTCAGCAGGCTCTCCACAAAATGTGACCGCAGCCTGCCCAGCTCGGCGAGGGAATGGGAGGGGAAAGAACAGTAAAGACAGCGGGTGGGACAAAAGGGGATGCCCACATAAACACTGAAAAGGTCCGGGCGGGAACTTTCCTCCAGGACGGGACGTTCCAGTTGGCAGACCCGCCAGAGGAGGTCGAATTTTTCGCGTGAGAGGCGATACTCTGTGTGCATGGCGGCATAGGCTTGGTCATAAGCAAGCCCGGCATCCAGCAGTTTATGCACTTGTTTGCTGGGACGGACACCGACCATGGTTCCCCAGGGTTTGCGCTGCATGGACGCACCTCCCGTTTTTTCTTTTATTATAGCCGAGTCTGCTTTAGAAGCGAAGTTTGGAAAACTGATCTCAGGTAAAAACACTTTGACAAAATGTGGCCGCACCCTGGTCACACCCCGGTACGGGGGCGGTTTACACAGTAACAAGAGGAGGTGTGAAGCAGTACAAACCCGCAATTCCGGCAGAGAAATATAAAAACAAAAAGAACCCTTGCAGGACAAGGATTCTTGGCAGGTCAGAGATGGTGCGAGAGGAGGGATTTGAACCCTCACAGGCGTACTGCCCACTAGATCCTGAATCTAGCGTGTCTGCCATTCCACCACTCTCGCAAATATAGTGGT
>DUUE01000191.1 GCA_012841735.1 Bacillota bacterium
CCTTGGGTTTTTGCCCGGGCAGGGTTTGTGCCCGTACATTGTGGGCCTGCACAACCTGACTGTCTTCATAGCCACGGTAAGTGATACTCGGCTCGACTCTCATATTTTCACCTCGGTTCATTTGCTTCTTGTCCATTATGTCGGACAAACGGGGGAAAACTTTAGCGGGAAATTCCGGCCGGCGGCGGTAAAGCAGGGGGCAATTTAGACGATAAAATAAGTATCAAGGCGGTACACGCCGCCTGCGGGAGAGGATACTGATGCGTGTCCAGGGTGTTGACCCGGTTGTCATCAACCGTATCCAGGAAAAAGTGCAGCAGAAAGCAGTCCAGGAAACGGACCAGGTTGTCATTGCCCCCGGCGGGGAGCAGGAAAGGAAAAAAGAAAAGAAACGCAGCGGCAAACAGCCGGCGTCACTGATCAAACAGCTGAATGCGGCTGTCGGCGTACAGGGGCTTGACCTGCTTTTTCTGTTGGATGCAAGTGATCCGGAAGTGGTTGTGGTGACGGAAAAAAGCTCGGGCAAACTCATTGCCCGGCTGCCGTTCGCACAGGTTGAGTCGCTGCTTCCCGCGGTGCAACGAAATGTGGGGTTTTTGCTCGATTATTATCTGTAGGCGGCTGGGATAAACTGCCAGCCGCCTGTTTTTTTGCAAAAAATCTTGTTTTAAGTTAGTTTTTACTAACTTTTTTACAAAATTATTAAGGAAGTAAGCAGGAAATTCACAGATTTTAGCGAATATTGTTGCCAAAGCAATTGAGAAACATTGGAAAAGTAGGAAAGTTGTTTCACGGTCTGCCGAAGGAAGCCGGCAGCGGTAACTGAAAACAAGGATGTTCTAAGGGCAAACCTGTCGAAAGGCGGGGACGCAAAGCCACAGGCCTAAAACCAGAGTATGGTCATGGCGGCTGGGTTGCCGGTCCTAATCTTACTCTAGGCCGACACCTGGAGTTTTTTGGTATTTATCAGAATTATGTAAAGAGGTGAAAAGATGCACGGTTTGTGGGCGGATACTGCGGCGCTGCGTCTGCGGCAAACCCTGGACATGGCTGCAGAAAAGCAGCGCATCTTTGCGCATAATCTGGCCAATGTGAATACGCCGCACTTTAAGCGGCAGGATGTAGTTTTTGCCGAGGAGCTTGAGCGGGCGGGCGCCGGCCTGCCGCTGACCCGGACGGACAAAAAGCACCTGGCACGCGGGCAGGCGGAAGAAGCGGCTTACCGTGTGGTGACAGACAAAAGCACCACCATGCGCCCGGACGGCAATAATGTGGATGTGGACCGGGAAATGGCGCTTTTGGCCATGAACCAGTTGCACTTTAATGCAGCGGCTGATGTTTTAAACCGGCGTTTCGGTCTCTTAAGATATGTGATTACGGAAGGGAGGGGCTGATAAATGTCTTTGTTTTCAGCCATGCTGACATCCGCCTCCGGCCTGACGGCGGAGAGACTCAGGCTTGACCTCATTTCCGGCAATATTGCCAACGCCCGGACAACCAGGACGGCGGAGGGCGGCCCCTACCGTCGTAAAAGTACTGTCTTTGCCGAGGTGCTGGGCCGGGCCGGCCGTGCCGGGCGGGGTGTGAAAGTAGCCGCCATAACAGTTGACAGAAGCGAAGGGCGGCTGGAATATGACCCGGAGCATCCTGATGCCAATGAAAACGGATATGTGGCTTATCCCAATGTGGACATCCTCCAGGAAATGGTGGATATGATTACGGCCAGCAGGTCGTACGAAGCCAATGTTACCGCCTTAAATGCAGCCAAGAGCATGTTTCTGAAAGCGCTGGAAATCGGCAGGGGGTAGGTGAGAGATAGATGAAAACGGAAGCCCTTAACCCGTATATCCCGGCAGCCTGGCAGCAAACACAGGTGCAGGAAAAAGTGCGGCCGGAAGGCGGCGATTTTGCCGGGATGCTGAAAGATGCTCTGGGAGAGGTAAACAAGCTGCAGGTAAAGGCGGATGAAGCGGCACTGCAGCTGGCAAACGGACAGGCGGAAGATGTACACCAGGTGATGATTGCCGTGGAGCAGGCCATGCTTGCCATGCAACTTACTGTACAGATACGGAACAAAATCCTGGAAGCATATCAGGAAATAGCACGCATGCAAATTTAAGACCTGGACAGACCGGAATTGTCTTTTTCAGGGGGTGAGGGACCGTGGCGGAAGCAAGCCACTCCCCGGGAATATGGCAGCAGTGGCAGGAGAAAATCGGGCAGATGAGCTTAATGCGTAAAATTGCCGCGGTTTTACTCCTGATTGCCGTGCTTTTGACACTGTTTTTTGTGGGACAGGCGCTCCTGCGACCGCAGTATGCGCCGCTGTTTGCCGACCTGGAGCCGGAGGATGCGGGCAGGATCAGCCGGAAGCTGCAGGATATGGGGATTGACTATAAACTTGGCCAGGAGGGCCGCAGCATCCTTGTCCCGGAAAACAGGGTTTACGAATTAAGAATCCAGCTGGCCAGTGAGGGCATCTTGCTGGGCAGCGGTGCAGGTTTTGAACTGTTTGACCAGACGAAACTGGGTGTTACTGATTTCAGCCAGCGCATGGATTACCAGCGGGCATTGCAGGAAGAGCTGCGGCGGACAATAGTGCAGCTTGATGAAGTGGAACAGGCCCGGGTGCATTTGGCTTTGCCGGAACCCAGCCTTTTTATCAGGGATTCCGCCGCCCCGTCCGCTTCCATTGTGCTGAAAATGCGGCCGTATGCCCTTTTGGACCAGGCACAGGTGCGGGGAATCATGCAACTGGTGGCCGGCAGTGTGGAAAACCTGAAAGTTGAAGATGTAACCATTATCGATACCAAAGGAAACCTTTTAAGCGATGCCGGCCTGGACGATCCCGCCGGGCAGGCGGCACATGCCACGGGCAAGCAGTTTGCCGTGCGCCGGGAGTTTGAAGCGGAACTGGAGAGCCGGCTGCAACGCCTGCTGGACAGGGTGCTGGGGCCGGGCCAGTCCATTGCCATGGTAACGGCCGAACTCGATTTTGATTCGCAGGAAACAACCATGATTACTTTCGGTACGGAAGGCGTGCCCCGCAGCCAGGCGGTAACCAGGGAAACCTGGGAAAGCAGCGGGGGGGTGCAGCCGGGCGAAGCGGGCACGGACAGCAATATTCCCGGGTATGTAATTGACAGTGCGCAGGGAGAAGTGAGTTACGAGCGTACTGATGAAACAATAAATTATGAGTTGGATGAAACGACGGAAAAGCAGATAATGGCGCCGGGACGCCTGCAGCGTTTACATACGGCAGTTGTTCTCAATACCAGGGCGGGACAGCTGAAGCAGGAACAAATTGAACAGATTGAGCAGACAGTGGCGGCTGCCATCGGCTATCAGTATGAACGCGGTGACAGCATCAGCGTTTCGGGGATGAATTTTGACACGTCTTTGGCGGAGGAAGCGGAAAGAGAATTTGCCGCCGCCGAGCAAAGAGAACGTCTCAGGCAGTATATTACCATGGGTGTGTATGCCCTGGCCGCCTTGCTGGTGTTAATTTTCGGCCTGCGCCTCCTTGCCGGAAGGCGGAAGCGCGTCCCGGACAGCGAACCGCTGGAGCTGCCGCAGGTACCCGTTCCGGCGGAAGAGGAAGACGATTTGGTGGCCATAGAAGCGACAAGCGCGGAAAGCCGCCTGCGCAAACGTGTAAGGCAGTTGGCCGAGAAAGAACCGGAGGCGGCCGCTTTCCTGATCCGGGCATGGTTAACCGAAGAGTAGGGGGCTGTGTTTGTGCGTGGTAAAATTAGTGGCGTCAAAAAAGCCGCCATCCTTTTGATGGCTCTGGGACCGACCATTTCAGCAAAAATACTTAGACATTTCAATGAAGCAGATATCGAAAGAATTTCGCTGGAGATTGCCAATACATCAAAAGTAGAAATTTCCACCATAGACGAGGTCTTTGAAGAATTTGTCCTGGTTAACCAGGCGCAGAAATACATGCTGGACGGCGGAATTGAATATGCCCGGGCGCTGCTGGAAAAGACCCTGGGCAACCAAAAAGCCCATGAAATTATTAAAAAATTGCGGGATGCCTCCCAGATCAAGCCTTTTATGTTTGTCCGCAAGGTGGACCCCAAGCAGCTTACCAACCTGATTGCCCACGAGCATCCCCAGACTATTGCCCTTATCCTTTCCTATCTGGATGCACAACAGGCGTCGCAGGTGCTCTCCAGCCTGCCGGAGGAGCAACAGGCAGACATTGCCCAGCGCATTGCCATGATGGAGCGAACTTCGCCGGAAGTGCTGCGGGAAGTGGAAAAGGTGTTAAGGGACCGCCTCACTTCAGTGGTGCAGCAGGATTATGCCGTTGCCGGCGGGATTCAGGCTTTGGTCGATATTTTGAACAATGTGGACCGCGGTACGGAAAAATTGATCCTGGAAGAACTGGAAGTGGATCACCCCAAATTGGTTGATGAAATCCGCAAACGCCTCTTTATCTTTGAAGACATTATTTCTCTGGACAATGCTTCCATCCAGCGCATTATCCGCGAGGTTGACCAAAAAGACCTGGCCATGGCGCTTAAAGGCTCCAGTGAAGAAGTCAGGGAGCGCATCTTCCGCAATGTTTCCAAGCGCGCTGCGGAAATGCTGCGCGAAGATATAGAGTTTATGGGTCCCGTCCGCCTGCGCGAGGTGGAAGAGGCACAGCAGCGGATTGTCAGCGTGGTGCGCAGGCTGGATGAAGCCGGCGAGATTATTATTTCCCGTGGCGGAGAGGATGCAATTGTTGTCTAGAGTGCTTAAAGGTGAAAGCATTACCTGCCGGGACGATTGTTTCCGGCTTCCCCTGCTGGCTGTTATTTCCCGGGAGCCGGCGACCGGTGCCGACCCGCCGCCGGAGCAAGAGAACGGGGAGACGGGCACCGGCTCTGGGGAAAAGGAGGCGGCAGCCGTCCTTGCCGCCGCCCGGGCGGAATATGAAGCCCTGCTTGCCCGGGCAAGGGCGGAATGTGAAGCTTTGCTGGCCGCTGCGACAGAAGAGGCGCAAAAACTGCGGGCGGAAGCGGAAAAAGCCGGTTTTGCCGCCGGCAAGGCGGAAGGACTGGCAGCGGCGGAGGAAGAGCGGAAAAAGCTCGTGGCTGAAGCCGACCGCCTGCTGGCGGAAGCCAGGCAGATCCGCAGGGAGATGCTGGCCCGTGTGGAAGGTCAGGTTGTCCGCCTGGCTGTTGGCATAGCGGAACAGCTGCTGCAGACAGAATTGCAGCAGCGCCCGGAAGCGGTGGCCGCCATGGTGCACTCTGCCCTGGCGACACTTGCGGACGGCGGTGAAATTCTTATTCGTGTACACCCCGACGATGCCGCCGCCTGCCGGGCTCAGCTTGCCGGGTGGCAGGAAAAGCTGCAGGATAAGGCGGTCTGCTCCATTTTGGAAGATGCGGCCATACCGCGCGGCACTTGCAGGCTGGAGACGGCCGACAGTGTCATTGAGTGCAGTCCGCAGGAACGGCTGGAGAAACTGCGGCAGATACTGCAGGATGTGAAACATGATGACTGAACTGGACCTGTCACCTTATTTTGCCGCTGTGGAGGAATTTCCACCCCTGCGCGCCGCCGGGCGGGTGGCGCAGGTGGTGGGGCTGACCATTGAAGTGCGCGGGCTGCGCTCTTTTATCGGGGAAGTCTGCCTGATAGAGGTGAGTCCACAGGCCGGGCCTGTGGCCGCGGAAGTGGTGGGTTTTAAAAACGGCAGCGCCCTCATGATGCCCCTGGGCAACCTGCAGGGGATCCACCCCGGCTGTGCGGTACACCCGACGGGAAAAGCTTTTGCCGTCAAAGTGGGCCCGTTTCTTTTGGGCAGGGTGGTGGACGGCCTGGGGCAGCCGCTGGACGGCAGCCCTGCCACTGGTCCCGGTATGCTGTGCCCGGTGGAGAAAGACCCGCCCAACCCCCTGGAGCGGCAGCGGATTAAAAAAATCCTGCCCACAGGTATCAGGGCGATTGATTTATTCCTGACTTGCGGGCAGGGGCAGCGCGTCGGGATTTTTGCCGGCAGCGGCGTGGGGAAGTCCACCCTCTTGGGCATGATTGCCAGGAGCAGTGAAGCGGATGTCAATGTGATTGCACTGATCGGGGAGCGGGGCCGCGAGGTGCTGGAATTTATTGAGCGCGACCTGGGGGCCGAGGGCCTGAAACGTTCCGTGGTTGTGGCCGTAACTTCGGACAGGCCGCCCCTGCTGCGCATAAAAGGTGCCCAGGTGGCAACGGCCATTGCTGAATATTTCCGTGACACGGGCAAAAATGTGATGCTGATGATGGACTCGGTGACACGGCTGGCCATGGCCCAGCGGGAAGTGGGCCTGGCCATCGGCGAACCGCCCGCCACCAAAGGTTATACACCGTCCGTGTTTACGCTGCTGCCGCGCCTGCTGGAGCGGGCGGGCACTTCCAGCTGCGGTTCCATTACCGGCCTTTACACCGTGCTGGTGGATGGCGATGACTTTAACGAACCAATAGCCGATGCGGTCAGGAGCATTCTGGACGGCCATATTGTCCTATCCCGGGAACTGGCTGCCAAAAACCATTTTCCCGCCATTGACATCCTGCACAGTATAAGCCGTTTAATGATAGACCTGGTAGATCCGGAGCACAACCGGCTGGCGGGGCTGTTCCGGGATTACCTGGCCACTTATACAGAAGCGGAAGATTTGATTAATATCGGGGCTTATGTGGAAGGCACCAACCCGCGCCTGGATGAGGCACGTTCCTACATCGACAGGATGCAGGCACTGCTCCGCCAGGAGATTGAGGAAACGGAAGCCTGGGACGCTTCCCTGACAAAATTAAAGCAACTCTTTGCCGGGGAGTGAGTGTATGTATACGTTCTCGCTGCAAAAAGTTCTGGAATACCGCAAAAAGCAGGAAGAACTGGCACAGTTGCGCCTGGCAGGGGCGCTGAAGGAAAGGGATCATGCCAGGCAGGTCATGGAGCAGGTGCAGGACGCCCTTTCCCGTTGCCAGGAAGAATATACCGGGCTGCAGGCCCCGGAGGTTGACCTGCCGCGGCTGCTTATGGCCAGTGAACTGGCCGGTGTGCTGGCAGACCGTCTCAGTCACAGCCGGCAGGAGTTACAGGAAAAAGAAGCCGGCCTGCGCCGGGAGCAGCACCGGACGGAAAAAGCAATGCAGGACAGGAAGATTATTGACAGGCTGCGGGAGAAGGCGGAGCAGCAGTACCTGCAGCAGGAGCAGCGCAAGGAACAGCGGCAGCTGGATGAGCTGGCGCAGACGGTTTTCCTCCGTACGCGCCGCTGATATACATACTACCGGTGAAAGGAGGTGAGAAAAATGAATACGTTGATGGCTTTGGCCCCGGAGTTGCCGGTTCTTCCTGCGGCTCTGCCCGGTGGCGGGCACCGGCAGGAGGACGCGGGCGGATTTGCCGCCGTCTTTTCTTTGCTATTGCAACAGGCTTTCCCGGCGGGTGTGCATCTTGCGGCATCGCAGCGTGAAGCTTTGCCGGAAACAGAGCATGCTTTCTCCCCCGCCGGCGAGCCAGTGCGGGACAGGGGACAGAATGCGGGCCCTCTCCCGGCGGAGCTGGCTTTGCCTGCGTTGCTTGCACATTATAACCTGCCCGGTATGACGGGAGATGCGGCACAAAGAGCGGCACCTGAATCGCTGCTTATGAAGCAACTGCTCGTGGCGACGGCATTGGCCGGGCAGGCAGGGAAAGCCCCGCCCGGCGGGAGCGCTGCGCCGGCTTTTGCGGCAGAGAAAACGGGCGGTGCAGTACAGGCCGTCCCGGCGGCTGCGCCGGCAACAGTTGCAAGGACTTTTGCGGAAACGTTGGCCGGGGAGTCTGAAGCATATTTGCCGGACAATTTGGCTGCTACTGCCGCCATGCAGCAGGCGGGACCTCCTCCGTTGCCGGCAGGGGAACACCTGCAGCAGCCTGTGTTGGAGAACCTGACGCAGGCCGGGCAGGAAGCTTTGCCGGAAAAAGTTGCCGGCGGGGAAACGGGCAGGGAGATCCGGCTCCAACCGGCGGAAAGCCCTCCGGCGGCGGACCGCAAAGAAGCAAAGCAGGCTGAGGCGACGCAGGCGGTGAGTGCCGCCCCTGCGGAAAGCGACAGCGCGCCGGCAGCGGCAAAAGCCCCGGAAGAGGGCGGCAAGCCCGCAGCATCTACAGACGCAGTCGAACAGATCCTGGAAAAAATAGAATTTTCCGCCCGTAAAAACGGGGAGCAGAGGCTTTATGTCCGCCTTAAGCCCGAGACACTGGGAGAGGTGGAAATCCGCCTGAAGCTGGAGGCGGGCCGGCTGACGGCCAAAATTGTGACTGACAATATCCAGGTCAAGGAGTTGCTTGATGCGTCCCTGCCCCAGATCAGCCGCCGCCTGGAAGCGCAGCAGGTAACACTGACCGCCTTTAGCGTCACGGTGGGACAGGAACAAAATCCCGGCCGGCAGGCGGAAACCTGGCAGCAGGGGTACAATGTACGGCAGCCGGTGCAGGAACAACAGGCTGCAGGCGATGTACCGGTCGCAGCGGAAGCGGCAGGCAGGGTCAATATCCTGGCATAATGCGCAGGGGAGGTGAAAAAAAATGACAAACATTGCAGCCACGACGGCCTACCAGGCACGTTCACAGGGTCAGCAGAAAAAAACGGGTGCCGCCCGGGAACTGGGGAAAGATGCCTTCCTGCAGCTGATGGTGACACAAATGCGCTATCAGGATCCCTTAAGCCCCCAGGATAACAGTGCTTTTCTTGCCCAATTGGCACAGTTTTCCGCCCTGGAGCAAATGCAGAACCTTAACAGCACTGTGGAGAAGCTGCTTGCCCTGCAGGGAGCTGCCCGCAACCTGGCGCCGGCGTATCTGGGCCTTGTGGTAACCGCCCTGGATCAGAACGGGCAACAGGTGGAAGGGGAAGTTACGGCGGTGGAATTTGCCGGCGGGCAGACACGGCTTGTCATTAACGGGAAAAACTGCGCGCTGGAGGACGTGTTGAAAGTGACAACAGGCGGTGAGGCGTAATGGATGTAAATAAAATCAACGGCAAAGTCTACCCAGCCGGGACGGAAGCAAAAAGGGTTTCTCCTCCGCCAAGACCGGGCAAGCAGCGGGAGGGGCAGGCTTTTGCCCGGATACTGGCGGACAGGCTGGCAGCCTCCGGGGAAGGTGTCCACTTTTCCGCCCATGCCAGCAGGCGCCTGCAGGAGCGCAGCATTGCCCTGGGTGACAGTGACCTGAAGCGGCTGGATGCGGCCATGCAGCAGGCAGCTCAGAAAGGTGCCCGCTCTTCCCTGCTCCTGTACAACGACCTGGCCCTCATAGCCAATGTGGGCAGCAAGACCATCATTACCGCCATGAGCGGCAATGACCTGAAAGAGCATGTCTTTACCAATATTGACAGTGCGGTGATTATCCGCTGATGTGGCTGGACCTCTTTGAGGAAGCCACCGGCCGTGGACCGACAGAAGCGGCCAAGACAAAGGAGGTCAAAAAATGCAGAGATCTTTATTTACTGCTGTTTCCGGTTTGCGCAACCACCAGGTGAAACTGGACGTAATCGGCAACAATATCGCCAATGTGAATACCATTGCTTTTAAAGCCAGCCGTGTCCGTTTCCAGGATGTCTTCAGCCAGACCATCCGCGGGGCCAGTGCCCCCCTGGGTGGCCGCGGTGGAACCAATCCGGCCCAGGTTGGCCTGGGAATGACTGTGGGTGCCATTGATACCGTTCACAGCCAGGGCAGCCCGCAGTATACGGGCAACTATACCGACATGGCCATCCAGGGCAGCGGCTTCTTTGTGGTCAGTGACGGGCTGAATATTTTTTACACCCGTGACGGTTCCTTTTCCCGGGCCGCCAACGGTGAGCTGGTCAATTCAGCCACTGGCGTCAAGCTCCTGGGCTGGACGGCGGACGCTGCCGGCAACATTGACACCTCCGGCCCGCTGGGAACGCTTAACATCCCCATCGGGGAGGATTATGTAACCAAGGCGACGGAGAATATTAACATTGCCGGGAACCTGGATGCCCTGCTTGATGCCGGCGACCAACATACCACGGATGTGCTGGTGTATGATTCCCAGGGCGGGGTTTATACCCTGACGCTCACATTTACAAAGACCAGTGCCAACAACTGGGACTGGGAAGCAGAACTGTTTGATGCAAACGGTGATCCCGTTACACTTCACTCCACGAACCACGGAGGCTCTCTTGAATTTGACACTGAAGGCGCGCTGTCAAATGTAAACAGAAGCAGGGTGCTTACGACCGGCCTCGCGGGCGCCGGTGTCAACCAACTGGATATTACCCTTGATTTTACCGGCCTGACGCAGCTTGTGGCCGACCCCATGGTGGGCAGCACGGCCAAGGCCAATTATCAGGACGGCTTTCCGGTGGGGGAGCTGGAGGGTTATGTTATCGGCAAAACAGGTGTTATTAGCGGTGTTTATACCAACGGCATGATCAGGGACCTGGGGCAGATTGCCATGGCGGTTTTCCCCAACGCGGAAGGACTGCAAAAAGCAGGCAGCAATATGTATACCGTCTCCGCCAACTCCGGCCTGGCACGTATCGGCGCTCCGGGCAGCGAAGGCCGTGGGACCATTGAAACATCCGCCCTGGAAATGTCCAATGTGGACCTCTCTTATGAATTTACGGAAATGATTACAACAACGCGGGCCTACCAGGCAAATTCACGCGTCATTACGTCATCGGACGAACTGCTGCAGGAAGTGGTAAACCTGAAGCGGTAATAACGAGAGGTGATTTTTCAGCATGCAAAAACGCATGGATATTTTAACCGTACTGGGGATAGTCCTCGGACTATCCCTGGTCCTCGGTGCCATCGCCATGGAAGGCAACCTGGTCGTCTTCTGGAGTTTTTCCTCACTCATGATTACTGTAGGCGGGTCTTTTGCCGCCCTCTTAATCAATTTCCAGATGCCGCAGATAAAAATGGTTTTCCAGATTACCAGGAAGGCTTTTCTGGAAGAAGTGAAGGATATCGGTGAATATATTTCACTCTTTGTGACCTTGGGGCAGAAAGCACGCCGGGAGGGTCTCTTGGCACTGGAGGACGACCTTGCCGGGCTGGATGATGATTTTCTCGCAGGCGGCATGCAGATGGTGATTGACGGGCTGGATCCGGAAATGATCCGGGACATTATGGAAACGGAAATTGAAGCTACGGCTGCCCGGCACCGCCTGGGGCAGGATGTATTCCGTACCTGGGGCACGCTGGCTCCGGCTTTTGGCATGATCGGCACACTGATCGGGCTGATCCAGATGCTGACCAACCTGGACGACCCCAGCCGCATCGGGCCCGGGATGGCTGTTGCCCTCATAACCACCTTTTACGGTGCCCTGCTGGCCAACCTGCTCTTTATCCCCCTGGCGGGCAAGCTTTCCATCCGCAGTGAGGCGGAAAGCGCAGCCAAAATGGCTATTATCGAAGGGGTGCTGGCAATTCAGGCCGGGACCAACCCCAGGATTTTGCAGGAAAAACTGAAGGCTTTTGCTTCCCCCGGCGAGCGCCGGCAGTTGGAGCAGAAGCAAAAAGAAGACAGCACCGGCAGCGAAGAGATGGTGTATGACCATGCGTAAAAGGCTGAACAAACAGCCGCCTGCTTCCGGCGGCGCTCCGGAATGGATGACAACTTACGGGGATATGGTCACACTGCTTTTGTGCTTCTTTATCCTGCTGTATTCTTACTCAGTTATAGACGTGCAGAAATTCCAGCAAATTCTCTCCTCTATCCAGATGACTTTTTTGGGCCGGGAAGGTATTTTGGACCAGACGCCGGATCCCAATCCTGATGTGACACCCGTGGAGCCTGATCCGGAGAACAATATTGATGTTACTTACCAGGCAGTCAGGGAGTACCTGCGACAACAGGGCCTGGAAGATATTATCAGCGCCCGCCTGGAGGACAGGGGCGTTATCCTGGAAATACGGGACAGCATCCTTTTTGATTCAGGCAAGGCGGATATAAAAGCCGAGGCGGCGGATGTGCTGCGGAAGGTGGCGGGCATTATCAGAAGTGTGCCCAACCAGATTATTGTGGAGGGCCATACGGACAATGTCCCCATTAATACGCCGCAATACCCGTCCAACTGGGAGTTGTCCGTCGACCGGGCGGTGCGGGTGGTACGTTTCCTCATTGAACGCCACCATATTGCCCCGAAACGTTTTCTCGCCACCGGTTACGGCGAATACCACCCTGTGGCCGACAACGAAACGGCCGCCGGCCGTGCCCGTAACCGCCGGGTCAATATTGTTATTTCCGATGTTAATTTGCTGGATGGGGAGGCCGGTACTGATGAGTGAGAACGAAACCAAAAAAACAATAAGCGGCATGAAAATACTGCTTGCCGTCCTGCTGGTAATAGTACTGCTTAATGCCGCACTGGTCCTGTTTAATCTCCTGTCAGGCCGGCCCTTGTATGCCCTGCCTGCCCGGGAAGGCAACAGTCAGGCTGCAAGCGATGAGTATGAACTGTTTGGCCCGGATGATTACACTGTTAACCTGGCGGACAGCGGGCAGAGAAGGTATCTGAAAGTCAGGCTGGTCCTGGCCTATGAGGAAAAGAAGCTGCTTGCCGAACTTAACCGGCGCCAGGCACAGATCAGGGACCTGATTATCCTCACACTGCGACAGCATACGGCGGAGGACCTGGCGGGCAGCGGCGGCCTGGAAGCGCTGCGCGGCGAGCTGAAAAACAAGGTAAATTCCGTCCTCAGGACGGGTGTTGTCAGGGAAATTTATTTTATCGACTTTCTGGTACAGTAAAGGCGGAAAGATTATGAGTTCATCATTTTTGTCGCAGGCGGAAATTGAAGAGCTGATGAAAAAGCTGCAGCAGCCGGGGGCCGGCTCCGGGCCAGATGCCGCCGCAACCGCAGCGGATGCGGCGCCGCCTGACCGCAGCGGTCAGCAGCTTGAAATTAAAAACATTGCCTTTTCTGAACTGACACCGCAGGAAGGCCGCCGTGAGCAGCGGGAGCTGGCCTTTTTCGGTTCCATCCCGGTGAAGCTTACCCTGGAACTGGGGCGGACCAAGCTGACTGTGCGGGAGATACTCAACCTCCAGAAGGATTCGGTCATTAAACTTGACAAGCTGGCAGGAGAAAACGCCCTGCTTTTGGTTAACGGCAAGCCGCTGGCCGCAGGCGAAGTTGTGGTGATCAATGAAAATTTCGGTTGCCGTGTTGCCGAATTTGGCCCGGCCGCTGCCGGCAAAAACGGGAAAGAGTGAGAACGTGGATAATTTCCAGGCATTTTTACAAATTAGTGTTTCACTTGTTTTTGTACTGGCCCTGCTTTTTCTTTTTACACGCTACCTGCTGCCGTTTTATGCGGGCCGCCGCCCGGGCAGCCGGGCCAACATGCGTGTGGTTGACCGCCTGGCTCTTGGTGTGCGGATCTCACTCTGCCTGGTTAAAGTGGGGAAGCGCTACCTGCTGCTCGGTGTTACTCCCACCCGGGTGGACTGCCTGGCGGAAATCAGCGGCGAGGAGTTGCAGCCTGCAGATCCTTCCGGTCCGGGTGTGGCCGATTTCGCCGGTCTTTTCCAAAAAAGCAGGGAGAAGCTCATGTCCTGGGGGCGTACCGGCAGCAGGCAGGAAGAAGGAGAAGAAGCGGGTATGCGGGATGAAAACTAAAGTTATTCTCTGTCTCGGACTGCTGCTTTTGTTTTTCGCCTTCTGCCCCTGCCGGGCGCTGGCACAGCCCCTGCCGCTGCCCAATGTCAACATTGAGCTGGGTACTGCCACCGAACCGCAGGAAGTGGTTGGCACACTGCAGCTTTTGGCCCTGCTGACAGTGCTGGCACTTGTGCCTGCCATTCTGGTTTTAATGACTTCTTTTACCCGCATTGTGGTTGTGCTTTCTTTTTTGCGCAATGCCCTGGCCACACAGCAGACGCCGCCGAACCAGGTTATTATCGGTCTTGCCCTTTTTCTTACTGTTTTTGTCATGTCGCCCGTTTACAGCGAAATTAAAACTACGGCCCTGACGCCGTATCTTGAGGGGGAACTGACACAGGAAGAGGCCCTGGCGACCGGCGCCCTGCCCCTGCGTGAGTTTATGTTCAGGCAGACACGGGAAAAAGATTTAGCCCTTTTTGTTAATATTGCAGGCGCTGAACGGCCGGAAACAAAAGAGGACGTGCCTTTCAGCGTGCTGGTACCCGCTTTCGTTATCTCCGAGTTAAAAACGGCTTTTCAAATGGGATTTTTGCTTTTTGTCCCGTTTTTGATTATCGATATGGTTGTGGCAAGTACAATTATGTCCATGGGTATGTTCATGCTGCCGCCGGTCATGATATCGCTGCCTTTTAAACTGCTTTTATTTGTGATGGTGGACGGCTGGCACCTGGTGGTGAAATCAGTGGTGGAAAGTTTCCTGTAGAGGAGGAGGCACATGTCGGCTGAATATGTGCTAACAGTAGCCCGGGGAGCCATCATGGCCACGCTTTACCTGGCAGCCCCCCTGCTGGCCATAAGCCTGCTTGTGGGCCTTACAATCAGTGTTTTTCAGGCTACGACACAAATCCAGGAGCAGACGCTTACCTTTGTGCCCAAAATACTGGCTGTTTTGCTGGGGCTGCTGCTATTTGGCGGCTGGATGCTGACAACAATCGTGAATTATACCGCCAACCTGTTTGCGCAGCTTGGCACTTACGGGATGTAGCAAAAGCATGACCAGTCTGGAATGGGCCACCCTGCTGCTGCTGTTTACCCGTTATACCGCCGTTTTTGCCCTGCTGCCCTTTCTGAATCGCGTCCGGGTGCCTGTGCTGTTTAAAGCCGGCCTGGCCGCCATGACAGCCTATCTTGTTTTCAGTGCCACCCGGCCGCTTGTTGCCGGACTGCCGTCGCATTTCCTCTCTTTCTTCCTGCTGGTGGCGGGAGAAGCACTGGTCGGACTGACCATCGGACTTTTTACTCTTTTCTTCTTCACGGCCGCCACCATGGCCGGGCAGTATCTTGACCTGCAGACGGGACTGACAGCGGCAAGCCTGCTTGATCCCGTCTACGGGACACAGGTTACACTTTTTGCCCAGTTTTATCACTACTTCGCCCTTGTGCTTTACCTGGCCGTTGACGGGCATCATTACCTGCTGGCCGCACTGGCACGCAGCACGGAGCTTGTCCCCCTGGGCGGTGCAGTATTGCAGCCCGCCCTTATGCCGCAGTTTACGGCTTATTTTTCCCAGATGGCCCTGCTTGCTTTTCAGCTGGCCATGCCGGTGGTGGCTGTGCTGGTTTTTTGTGATCTGGCACTGGGGCTTCTGGCCAGAACTGTGCCCCAACTGCATGTTTTTTTGGTGGGAATGCCATTAAAGGTGGGAGTTGCCTTATTACTCGTTTATCTTATTTTTCCTTACGCGGCACAGTTTCTGCAGACTGTGTTCGACAGTATGCAGCAAAACCTGACCATCCTGCTGAATCTGTTTTAGCGCCGGCCGGGCGGCTGGAGCTGCAGCTCTTTGCCGACAGTGAAAAAACGGAAGAAGCCACTCCCAGGCGCCTGCAGGAAACAAGAAAAAGGGGACAGGTGGTCAAATCAAGTGAAGTTATTGCAGCCGCCAACCTGCTGGCCCTGACGGTAGTCTTTGCTGCCGCCGGCAGCTTTCTCTTCTCCTACCTGCAGGAAATGCTTGCCCGTTACCTGCGCTTTCCCTCCTTTGCACCCGGCAATGCGGCGGTGGCCGGGCTGGCAAGGACAGCCGCCGTTGATTTTGTCGTGGTGACTTTCCCCGTCTTTCTTACCGCCCTGGCGGCCGGTATTATTATCAATTATGTCCAGGTAGGCTTTCTCTTTACCACGGAACCGCTGAAGCCGCAGTTGAGCCGTATCAATCCGGCGGAAGGCTTTAAGAAGATTTTTTCCCGGCGGGCACTTTTTGACCTGGTAAAATCACTGCTGAAAGTGGTTATTGTGGGGACGGTTGCTTACCTGTATGTGAATAAAAGGGTTGATGTGCTGCTGCTTTTGCTCTACCAGAATGCGGCCCAGGTCTGGGAAACTGCCCGCTCCCTTGTATTGGGCCTCTCCGCCCGTGTAGGCATCGCTTTTCTTGCCCTGGCCGTGGCCGATTATCTCTTTCAGCGCCGTGAACATATGCAGAACCTGAAGATGACCCGGCAGGAAGTAAAAGAAGAATTGAGGCAGCAGGAGGGTGATCCCCATGTCCGTGGACGCCTGCGGGAAAGAATGCGCCGCCTGGCCATGCACCGGATGATGGAAAGCGTGCCGCAGGCCACTGTGGTTATTACCAACCCGACGGAGCTGGCCGTGGCCTTGCGTTACCGGGACGGCGAGGATGAGGCGCCTGTGGTGGTGGCCAAGGGGGCCGGACTGATGGCCGGGCGCATCCGGGAAAAAGCCAGGCAACATCATGTGCCCATTATAGAAAACAAAACTGTGGCCAGGATGCTTTTTGCCCAGGTGGAAATCGGACAGGCCATCCCGGTGGAAATGTACCAGGCGGTGGCGGAAATCCTGGCAGTTGTCTACCGCCTGCGGCGTTAGCAAAAGCAAGGGAGAGGAGGATTTTATGGCAAGAGTGGATGCCCGGCGCGGCTGGCAGCAATTGCTGCATAATGCGGATATTATAATTGCCGCCGCGGTCATTGCGGTGGTCATGATTATTATCATACCCATCCCGCCGCTGCTGTTGGATTTGCTGCTGACTGTTTCCGTTGCCATTTCACTGGTGATCCTGCTTGTAACTCTTTTTACCGCCGAAACGCTGCAGTTTTCCGTTTTCCCGTCCCTGCTCCTGGTGGTGACGCTCTTCCGGCTGGCGCTCAATATTTCTTCCACCCGCCTGATATTAAGCCGCGGCGAGGCCGGCGCCATTATTGCCGCCTTTGGCAATTTTGTCACCGGCAACAACTATGTGGTCGGACTGGTAATTTTTCTGATTATTACTGTTATTCAGTTTGTGGTTATTACCAACGGTGCCGGGCGTGTGGCGGAAGTGGCCGCCCGCTTTACCCTGGATGCCATGCCGGGGAAACAGATGAGCATTGATGCCGACTTTAATGCAGGCCTGGTCACGGAGCAGGAGGCGCGCAAAAGACGGCAGGAACTGCAGGCGGAAGCCGACTTTTATGGTGCCATGGACGGTGCCAGTAAATTTGTGCGCGGTGATGCCATCGCCGGCATTGTTATTACGCTGATCAATATTATCGGCGGTTTTACCATCGGCATGGTCCAGCTGGGCCTTCCCGCCGCCGAAGCCATTGAACGCTATATTACCCTCACCGTGGGTGACGGCCTTGTATCGCAGATTCCGGCGCTTTTGGTTTCCACCGCGGCGGGCATGCTTGTTACCCGCAGTGCTTCTGAGAGCAGCTTCGGCGAGGACCTGTCGCACCAGTTGTTCAGCTTCCCGCGGGTGATGGCGCTGGCGGCCTTCATTCTGCTTGTTTTGAGTTTTGTGCCGCAAATCCCCTTCCTCCCCTTTTTCATCCTTGCTTTGGCCACCGGGTTTACCGCCTATACATTATTCCTGGAACAGAAAGAGGAGCAGCAGCGCAGTGCGCTGCTGGCCATGCAGCCGGAACAGACGGTGGCGCAGCCGGAAAATGTCATGAATCTTTTGGTGGTGGAGCCCCTGGAAATTGAAATCGGCTATAATCTGATTTCCCTGACAGACCGTGGCCAGGGCGGCGACCTGCTGGAGCGCATTACAGCCTGCCGCCGCCAGTGCGCCCTGGAGCTGGGGATTGTGGTGCAGCCCATCCGCATTCGCGACAACCTGCAGCTGCCGCCCAATGCTTACAACTTTAAACTGAAAGGCAATGTCATTGCTGCCGGAGAACTGCGTCCCGGCCACTATCTGGCCATGAACCCGCTGGACAGTGACGAACTGGAGCTGCCCGGGCAGCCCACCAAAGAGCCGACTTTCGGCCTGCCTGCCATCTGGATTGCCCCGGATCAGAAAGAAGAGGCCGAAATGTCCGGTTATACCGTGGTTGATGCCACCACTGTCCTCATCACCCACCTGACGGAAATTATTAAAGCCCACGCCCATGAACTGCTGGGCCGGCAGGAAGTCAAAGAGCTGATCGACCTGGTGCGGGAAAAACAGGGTGCAGTAATTGATGAATTGCTGCCAGATATCATGACGGTGGGTGAAATTCAGAAAGTCCTGCAGAACCTGCTGCGGGAGCGTGTTCCCATCCGCGACCTGGTGACGATTTTTGAAACGCTGGCGGACCACGCCCGCACAACCCGGGAGGCCGATACCCTGACGGAATATGTCCGGCAGGCTTTGGCCCGCACAATCTGCAACCAGTATGCAACAGACGGCCGGCTGCATGTTATTTCCCTGGCCGCAGCCCTGGAACAAAAAATATATGATTCCATCACGGTTACGGCTCATGGCGCTTTTCCCGTCCTGGAACCGCAGGTTGCCCAGCGTATTTTTGCCAGGCTGAGCAGGCTGGCGGAGCGGGAGATGCTGGCGGGGAGGCCCCCGGTGGTCCTGACATCCGCCCGCATCCGCCTGCCGTTTAAGCGCCTGGCGGAGCGTTTCCTGCCGAACCTGACAGTGCTTTCTTTTCATGAAATTATACCGGGGCTGGATGTAGAATCTGTGGGGATGGTGAGCGAGGATGAAAATTAAAAAATATTGTGTGGACAATGTCCAGGAAGGGATGCAGCTGATTAAAAAAGAGCTTGGCCCGGATGCCGTCATTATTCAGAGCCGCAAAATCCGGCAGCGGGGCTGGCGCGGTTTTTTCGCCCCGCCCAAAATTGAAATAACAGCCGCCGCCGATACGACGGTCACACCTTTTCAGGCTGCACTTGCCACCCAGAACCAGGCAAAAGCGGAAGATAAACTGCACACAGAAATCAGCGAACTGAAACAGCTTGTTTCCAAGCTTGTTTCCGGCCAGCAACGTCAAAATATTGAGGCCAAGGGGCCTTTTTACCAGTGGATGCAGCAGCTGATCGCCCATGATGTGGAAGAAGAACTGGCACAGCAGATGCTGGCCGAAATCCATGACAAGTTTGCTGCAGAAAACAACTTGTCCGCAGAAGTGGTGGCCATGATTGTGCAGAAAAAAATCCGGGAAAGACTGCGCACGGAGGACCTGCCGGATCAGGCCAGGATCCTGGTTTTTGTGGGACCCACCGGAGTGGGCAAAACCACAACCCTGGCCAAGCTGGCCGCCCGCTTTGCCTTTTACCAGCACA
>DUUE01000315.1 GCA_012841735.1 Bacillota bacterium
CCCAGGTCGGTTGCAATTCTGTTGGTCATCATTTTCCCTCCTGCGTAAACAGTGCATTCAGCCTCGTTAATAACAGTTCCAGATCAGCACCGTGCCGGCGTGCACCCCGTTCGACTGTGTCTTCCACAACAGCCATACAGTCGCTGCAGGGAAGATGAAAAGCTTCAAAAACAGCGCCCGCCTGGGGGTGCGAACGGAGTGCCTCAAAAATTGTCATATCCTTGGTTATTTTCATTATCATGCCGCCCTCCACGGGATTGTCCGCTTTGCAGCCGCAACAAAAGATAATCAAAACACTTTTATCATACAATTTCAGGCTTTGCAAGCAAAAAAACGTAAACGTATGCGTTCACGAATAGTTATTCCATTACTTGTGGTAAAATTCCTGCCGTGTGAAATATTAACTTGCAACCACTGCTGCTCTGTGTTAGAATTTAAAAAGTGATTTTTGCTTATTATGCTCAATTTAACCCCTGCAAACCGCTTTTGGGCAAGGAGGTGTCAAGAATTGGCCAGAAAATGCGTAGTCTGCGGCAAAGGTACTGCAACCGGTTTTACCATCAGCCACTCCCATATCAAGACAAAAAGAAAATGGCAGGCAAATGTGCAGAGAGTCAAAGCACTGATAAACGGGACTCCGCGCAGGGTTAACGTCTGCACCCGTTGCTTAAAAGCCGGCAAAATCACCAGGGTTGTCTAAAAATAAGCGACAAAAAAAGCGCCTGTGCGCTTTTTTTATTTTTGCCGGAGGCCAAATATACACTTCAGGATTTTACCCAGGAATTTCGGCACTTTTACTGTATAGAAACGCATGCTGTTCCTCCTTTCTAAGAGATGCGCTCCGCCCGGAACACCAGCCATCCGGCCCAGATCAGGCCGAAACCCAACAGTAAGATCCATAAGTATCCCGGCAGGGTATTGATAATGACGGCAATGCCTGCAACCGCAAGAGCCAGACCGGCTGCTTTGCGGACGAGGGAAACTGCCCCGAATGCACGCATTTTATCACCCCCGGAAGAGGTTTCAGGCATATTCCACTATATGCAAACCGGGCGCAAAGTGTGCATCAGGCCAGCTCAACAATTTTAACCACCATGGCCACCGTTTTTACCAATTCGGAAATTACCAGGTATTCCTTTACCGTATGAACTTCTTCGTTTCCCACCGCCAGGTTGACTGCGGCAATTCCCTTGCCGTTGAAAATATTGGCATCACTGCCTCCCCCTGTAGGCACGAAAGTGACAGGGACACCGCTGGCTTCTCCCGCCCTTTTCACCAGTTGCAGCAATTCGTGGTCCTCCGGCAGGTGATATGCCGGGTAGAGGCGGTTGACAGTCAGGTCAACCTGCGCCATTTCTTCCCCTGCCGCAGCGATAAACTCCCCGGCCATGGCTTCTGTGGCCCGGGCCAGCTTTTCTTCTGCCAGGCTGCGTGTTTCCCCGCGTACTTCCACATAGTCCGGGACAATATTGGTCGCCGTGCCGCCTGATATGACCCCGATATTGGCTGTTGTTTCCGCATCAAGGCGTCCCAGTTTCATCCTGCTGACAGCCTTGGCCGCGACCAGAATGGCATTTATCCCTTTTTCCGGCTCAACCCCCGCATGGGCCGCCTTGCCGGCTATTTTGGCGACGATTTCATCCTGGGCGGGAGCACGGTTGATCACAAGGCCTGCTTTGCCCGTGCTGTCCAGAATAATGGCATTTTTCGCCTGCAACTGTTCCGTTTCCAGGTATTTGGCTCCGTTCAGTCCGCCTTCTTCCGCTATGGTAAAAACAACCTCAATACGCCCGTGCGGAAGTTGTTTTTCCCTGATGATCTGCAGCATTTCCAGGATACCGGCCAGACCTGCTCCGTCATCAGAGCCTAAAATAGTATCGCCGCCACTCTTAATGAGATCACCTTCCACCACCGCTTTAATATTTTCGCCGGGGGCCACACGGTCCATGTGGGCGGAAAACAGGAGGGCCGGTTTCCCGGCCGTCCCATCCAGGATGCCAATCACATTGCCGGCATTGCCGCCGATTGACTCGCCGGCCTTATCTTCC
>DUUE01000314.1 GCA_012841735.1 Bacillota bacterium
CTATGAGTAAAATGTTAGCGGGGGGAGAGGATCGAAAAAACCTGCTTTAAGCAGGAAAAGAGAGACCTCGTTCCAGAAGGTATAGGTTTGAGAAACAACACCCAGGAAGGAGGCCTCTCAAGAATGAACGATAAGATTAAATTAAACTTTGCTGAGCTAGAGCAGCTACTGTGGAATACTGTGTTAGAGACATTTCAACAGGCGATGGTAGAAATCCTTTCTATGCTGGACAAGTATTTAATGGCGACAAGGGACAAGAAGCGTTACGAGTATAAAGAGATAAAAGAAAGAACTTACGTGACCATGCTGGGTACCATCACCATTAAGCGCCGCTATTACTGGGACAGGGACGAAAAGAAATGGGTGTATCTGCTTGATGAAGCACTGAAGCTTAATGCCAGGGACCAGGTAAGTTCCTGTTTAAAGGAGCTAGTGGTTCTCTGGGGTACTAAGGGCCCTTCCTACCGCGATGTGCGGGAGCGGTTAAAGGACCTGTATGGCTACCAGGTACTAAGCCATGAGAAGATACGTCAAATCCTGTTGCAGGCTGCAGATGCTTTAAAGGACGCCATTTATATGAATGAGAAGCCCGGTAAGAAACAAGTAGAGGCCCTGTTTATTGAGGCTGATGGTTTTTGGACCGGGGTTCAAGAAAAAGGGCGCAAGACCAAGCAAAAGCGTGAAACACACTTAGTTGTTGTTCACGAGGGCTGGGAAAGGCGGCAGGGTGTGGGTGAGAATGCTGATTACCGGTTAAAAAACCCCATGTACATAACCGTAACTGCCGGCAATGAGGAAAGCGCTTGGGAGCAGACCAGGCTTAGATTGGCCCAAAGATACAAAAACCTTAAGGAGACCCAGGTTATCATCAATGGGGATTTTGCCTCTTGGATCAGAGCAGGCACTGCACATTTTAAGAATGCTTTATACCAGTATGACCGCTTCCATTTGAAAAAAGAGCTAAAGCAAGTGTTAAGCGGCAGCAAGGAGCATATTAGGCTGGCCCACGAGCAGGTAGACCAAAACAATCCCGAAGGGCTCCTTAAAGTCTTGAGCAAGGCTGCAAAGGAAACTAAATGCCTGGAAAAAATGCTTGAGGTGCTGAAGTTAAAAGCAAGGTTAGAAGAACATAGAGACTCTCTCATAGATTATCGTCAACGCCTTAAGGCTCAGGGATTAAAGGTATCGCCTGACTGGCGCGGGATGGGTGCGGCGGAGTCTAATGTAGACCGGTTTAAGTTGAGGACCTCCAAGCGGGGCCGGTCCTGGTCGGAAAAAGGTCTGGAAGCAATTTTACACATGCTGGGCTTGCTCTATGAAAATATCTTGCACAACTCCATAAAGCAGCTGGATTTATCCCTGGGGGAAAAGGTTGATAATGAAAAGCTTGTTTCGATGAGTGCCGGCAAGGTGGCCAAAGTTGTAGGCAAGAAGGCGATAGGTATTCACCAGGCAGGTTTCCCGGCATTAGACAGGGGCACCCAAGGCTATGCTAAGCTATTGCGTAGCATGTTGAACGACTGCACTGTGGAGTAAAAGTATCGTAAAATTGCCATTAATGTATTGAAGGAGTGGTTCTTCATAAAGGCTATCTATGATCAAATGGAAGTAATTATGTAGTTCCAGGCTGATCCCAAGCAATAGTCAAAGGTGGTTTTAAATTAATTTGTCTGGAACGAGGAAATATACCCGCTAAGTATTGACACAGTGACAGGGCGAGCGGGGTTGCTCCCCGGTAACGCTTGTTGTATTGTAGGGTAGAAGAGGATGCTATATTGCATTTAACTGCATACCGAGGTGAAGCAAAATGAGCAAAACGGGGCAGATGTCCGATACAGAGAAACAAAGAGGAAAGCAGGCCACCATCACCATTCCCATATCCGGGATGAACTGTGCGGCCTGCTCCGCAAGAGTAGAAAAGGGTTTGCTTTCACACCCCGGTGTTTTATCCGCAAATGTCAACTTGGTGATGGGCAAGGGAACGATCAGTTATGATCCGGAGAAAATCGAGCCCCGCCAGGTCGTTGATCGGATCAAAGAGCTGGGATACGGGGTTCCAGAAGAGCGGCAGGATATAATCATCTCCGGCATGCATTGTGCGGCATGCGCGGCGCGGATTGAAAGCAGGCTAAATTCGCTGCTGGGGGTGCGGGAGGTGGCGGTTAATTTGGCCACCGGCAGGGCGGCTGTCAGCTATCTTCCCGGCGTAATCACTGCCTCGGAGATGGCGGCTGCGGTCAGAGAACTGGGCTATGAGGCGCGCCCGGCCGGCGATATTTCCCGCGGCGAAGCGGCCCGGGCCAGGCAGGAGGAGAGAAAGCGGGAGCTGGCCAGGTTCGTCATGGCGGCGCTTTTCACCCTGCCGCTGGCCGTGATGATGATAGTGTCGCATGCCGGGCATCACCTCATGATCAATCCCTGGCTGCAGCTGCTCCTGGCTACTCCCGTTCAGTTTATTGGCGGGTGGCCCTTTTACAGCGGAGCCTATCGCTCTTTAAAATCGGGCAGCGCCAACATGGATGTCCTGGTGGCGCTGGGCACATCCGTGGCCTATTTTTACAGCCTGGTCTCGCTATTGGCCGGATGGGGCGTCTATTACTTTGAATCTGCGGCCATGCTCATGACCGTGATCTTGCTGGGCAAGCTGCTGGAAGCCCTTGCCCGGGGGAGAACCTCGGAGGCCATTGAGAAGCTGGTGCAGCTGCAGTCGAAAACCGCCCGGGTGATCCGGGGAGGCGTGGAAATGGACATCCCCGCGGAGGAGGTGGCGGTTGGCGACCTAGTGGTTGTACGCCCGGGGGAGAGGGTCCCCGTGGACGGTGTCATCATGGAGGGGCAAACGAGCATAGACGAGTCCCATCTTACCGGGGAGAGCATGCCGGTGGAGAAAAAACCTGGCGACGAGGTGGTGGGGGCTTCAATCAACAACTTCGGCAGCTTCACCTTCCGGGCCACAAAGGTGGGGCAGGATACCGTCCTGGCCCAGATTATCCGCCTGGTGGAAGAGGCGCAGGGCTCCAAGGCTCCCATCCAGCGGCTGGCGGACAGGGTGGCCGCCGTTTTCGTTCCGGCGATGATTGCCGTCTCCCTGCTTACCTTCGGCGGCTGGTATCTCAGCGGAGCCGGCTTTGAAAGCTCTTTAATGCACATGGTTACGGTCCTGGTGGTGGCCTGTCCCTGTGCCCTGGGGCTGGCCACGCCGGCGGCGATCATGGTGGGAACAGGCGTGGGCGCTGCAAGGGGGATACTAATCAGGGGCGGCGAGCACCTGGAGCAGGCAGGGAAAATTGATACCGTGGTCCTCGATAAAACGGGGACCATTACCCGGGGAACCCCTGCGGTAAC
>DUUE01000108.1 GCA_012841735.1 Bacillota bacterium
CTGAATTTCATGCTTTCACCTCTCGCTCACATCTTTTTTTGTGTGGGAGCAAGGGGTCATCATACGCTACTATAGAGCTTGTTTGGTGATTATTATCATCCGGACCTGTCGAGGTTACTTGTTTGGATTGCGGGTCTCTGAGAGAAACCTTATACGTAATCCTTCTATATTTTGGGCAAAACTATTCAATTCCTTGTCCAGGGCACTCCCATACTTTCCTAATTAATTATATATCTTGACATTATTGTTGTCAATGTGAAACAAATGTAATTTGTGCCTTTTCGCTCTCATGGGGGACAGTTTTTCTGTTCTTGATTCCTTGGTGAACTGGCATTATCCTTATTACATAAGGCCTCCCGGCATATTTTCATCCTCTTTTCAATAATCAAAGGGCGCCTGTCAAGATGGTTTTGAACGATCCGGTCCTTCCGCACGTCTAATTTACAGGAAGTGCGGAGAAGGGCGGGGAGCGGCATTGGATCCGGCAGTACGGAGAAGGACGGAGGGAGCGGGGTTGGATCTGTCTGATCTGGTGGCCAAAGCGAAAAATGGGGATTGGCAGGCCTTTTTGAAAATGGCTTTGGCGAAAAAAGATCAACTCTATTACAAAGCCCTGGCGCTTTTGCAAAACGAACACGATGCCGCCGATGCCGTGGAGGAATCCTTGCTGAAAGCCTACAGCTCCATGGCCGGCCTGAAAGAGCCGCTCTATTTCCAGGCATGGCTGACTCGCATCCTGGTCCACACCTGCATTGATATGCAGCGGGCCAGAATGAAGCAGGTCCGCCTCGAGACCGGCATGCTCGAGGACGAAGCGCCCGGCCCGCAGGAGTCCCTGGCCTTTAAGCTCGACCTGCAGGAGCAGCTGGCCGCCCTGGGTGAAAAATACCGCACCGTCCTGGTGCTCCGCTATTACGAGGAGTTCAAAATTGAAGAGATCGCCCGCCTGCTGGACCTGCCGGCCGGTACGGTCAAGTCCCGCATCTACTACGGGCTGAAAAAATTGCATCTCAACGGATGGAAGGAGACAGGATCAATGAACTGTGAAGAGATCCGGTTCAACCTTGAGCCTTATCTTGCCGGCGAACTGTTTCCGGCGGAACAAGCGGCGGTTGAAGAGCACCTGGACGCCTGTTGCTCCTGCCGGTTGGAGTTGACCGAAATCAAGGAGAAAATTAAACAACTCGGGCGGAGCGGGATAAAATCAGCGGCCAATATGCCCGCCTCTCTGGAAAAGCGCCTGGTTAAACGATTGCGTCACAGTGCCGCCGCCGGCAAGACCGGCAAGAGAAGAAATATCCTGCGCCATGTATCTGCCGCCGCCGTGGCCCTGGCTCTGGTTATGGTGACTTTTTACAGCGGTTCTATCGCCCAGTTCATAGAGGATATGCCCTTTATCCGGAAATATTTCTCCTTCGGCGACAAAGGTGTTGAACATGCACTGAAGCTGGGTGCGGGCCAACATATTGAGGCAAGCCGGACCGTGGACGGGATCACCGTCACCATCCACCGCCTTATTGCCGACAGGAATGAGACGGTGATCCTTTACAGCATCTCGGCCGAGGCGGAAGCGGACACAGCCTATATCAGTATCTCTGTTTTCGATAGCAGGGGCCGCCCGGTTAAACCCGGTGACGCCAGGGGCACCCACCGCTTTAATGAAGACTTAGGTATTTTTACCGGGCAGATTCGGACCAGAGGTATTGACAGCCTGGGAGATCAGTTTCAGGTGCATATTGATCAGGTTGCGTTGCAAAAAACCTATACTTGCGAGGCTTCCTTTACGGCCTCCGGCCGGATCAACCAGGTGATACCCTTGGTGGACGAGACAGGGAAGACGGTGGGAGAGTATATCCTGGAGTCGGCCGATATTAAAGGGGGCTATCTGCATCTGGTGGCAAGTTATGATCTGGAAGTTGATGAGCGCGTCTCGCGCGTCTCGCCGGGTGATAGTGATCCCGGGAAGCAAAGTTTCAGATATCCTGAAATCATTGATGTCTACCGGGATGAAACACGGCTTCCCCTGGAAACAGCCGGCTTCAAATTAAACGCCCCCGACGAATACTTCTACCACATGCTTGGCCGGGACGGTGGAAGCGATTTCCGGTTGGTCCTTGCCTATGAACAGCTTGCAGCCATTACCGGAGAGCCTATCATTTTCGATATCGAGGTCGACCGGGAACTGGCGGCGAATCACACTTATGAAAAAGAGCTCGAACAGCGGGTGTATCTGGACCCGGATGAAGGCATCTACATCGATTTTAAAAGGCTCGAGTCCACGGCGATGGCCACCACCATCGAGTACCAGGTCCAACCGGTCCATATAGTTGAAGGTGGCGGGTATTGGATCCCTGATATCGAGCTGTCCCTTTACAGCGACGGGGCGAGAGTGGAGTACCAGAAAATAACCAGGGTTTTGAATGGCGGTTTGTTCATGATCAGCTTTGATCCCGCCATCCCCCTGGAAACCCTGAGTGTCTCCGTGGACGGGTATTACAGGAAAATTTCTTCTCCCCTGGAGTTCGCAGTGAGCGCCGCAGATGAAGGTAAAACAATCAACGCGGGCGGCTTCCCACTCACCGTTGAGAAAATCGACTTTGACACGTATGTTGGGGTTCCAGGAGGCGACTTTGACCCATATACCGGCCAGGAAGCAGACGGTCCTTTTGTGATGATCTTGTACACCAGCCCCGTGCTGGCGGGTTTGGATGATGTTACTGTTACTGACAGAGCGGGGACGAGGGAGATGTACAGAACCGGCAACTACTTAATGGATTGGAGACCGCCATGGCAGCAAAGGGATGAACAAAGAGGCCACCTTATATTCAGTTCCGATGACACGCAATGGGTGATCCATGCCGGGTCCTATTGTCTGTTTACGGAAACCAACATTACAATCCGCCTCCTGAGTCCAGGGGGCGGGTCAGGTCCTTGACAGAGGGCGTTTATCCATGTTTTTTTCATAAGCAGCCGGGACGTTCCAGCCTTCGGAGCAGGTGCATGGCACCGTGGCGGGTTTAACGCCTGAACCACACCCCCTTCGGGGATCCTATAATAGTGTTGCCACAATGTCCATAAGGAGCAAGATAATGGTATATCACAGCTCAAAGACCCGGGGGTTGAAAACTATTTTGCCCAGTACAAGTACGCACGGTCGCAAGTGGGTATATGCTACAAAAGATTTGGTTCTGGCCGCGTTATTCTTAGCCACTACCGGCGGGGATTTCACCTGTTGTATCGGGCGGGATAAAATCACCGGGAAACCGTATCTATGCGAGCGTTTCAGGGGAGCTTTTGATTTGCGTTAGCCATCCCCGGCATCCGCTTCTTTGATACGGCCGACCAGGTACGGATCTGAAGAGATCCTGGGTAAGGCGGTCAAACCCTTTCGCCATAAGTATGGATTGACATCAATTGACAGAATGTGCTATATTTACTCTAGAAAAAAGCAAATTCCCATAGTTAAGTAATATTTGCCTCCCCCTGCATGTTCCATATTACTAAAGGAGTATTATGGTGAGAAATGAAAAACATGTTACGCATTGAATTGCACAGGGCATTTATTAATCCAAACTTTTACCTGGCCATAGTAGTTGGCACATTACTCATATCAGTTTTTTCGATTCAC
>DUUE01000439.1 GCA_012841735.1 Bacillota bacterium
AGTATGCGCATCCAGTACCAGGATGCCGGCATTACCGGGATTCAGAGGCAGCCCCAGTTCTTCCGCCGAACACAGCATGCCGTCGGATGCGATGCCGCGCAGTTTGGAGCGCCTGATCTTTACTCCGCCCGGCAGCTGTGCCCCGGGCAAAGCCAAAGGGACTTTATCCCCGGGAGCCATATTATTGATCCCGGCCACCACCGTTCTTTCCTCTTTCCCGTCAGTAACACGCACAACAAACAGCCTGTCAGCTTCCGGGTGTTTGTCCACGGACAGCACTTCCGCCACAACAACGCCGGAAAAGGCGGGCGCCAGTGAAGTTATTTCCTCCACTTCAATGCCGGCATGGGTCAAGAGTTCCGCCAGTTCTGACGCCGGCATCTCCAGTTCGATAAAATCTTTTAACCATGTATATGGGACACGCATGTCTTCTCACCTCACCTAGCGAAACTGACGCAGCATGCGCAAGTCGTTGCGGAAAAAAAGGCGCAAGTCGTCAACCCCGTATTTTAACATGGCAATGCGCTCCACTCCCATGCCAAACGCGTAGCCGCAGTATTCTTCCGGGTCGTAGCCGGACATTTCCAGCACACGGGGATGGACCATGCCCGAGCCCAGGATTTCAATCCAGCCCGTATCTTTGCATGTCCGGCAGCCCGTGCCGCCGCATATGACACACGATATGTCCACCTCGGCACTGGGCTCGGTGAACGGGAAAAAGCTGGGGCGGAGACGAACCTGCTGCTGTTCACCAAACATTTGCCGGGCAAATAAAAGCAGTGTGCCCTTTAAATCGGACAAGGAAATGTTGCGGTCAATCACCAGGCCTTCCACCTGGTGGAACATGGGTGAATGGGTGGCGTCATCATCCCTGCGGTAAACTTTCCCCGGTGCAATAATTCTCACCGGCACCTCCGGGGCCATTTTTTCCATCGTCCTGACCTGCACGGGCGAGGTATGTGTCCGTAGCAGCAAATCGGCCTGAAAATAGAAGGAATCCTGCATTTCCCTGGCCGGGTGATCTTTGGGGATATTAAGAGCCTCAAAATTATAATAATCTGTCTCCACTTCAGGCCCTTCAGCAATGGTAAAACCCATCCCGAGAAAAATCTCGGCAATTTCCTCCATAACCTGCGTTAAAGGATGCAAATAACCCAGCTGCTGCGGACGCCCGGGCAAAGTCACATCCACCTGGTCGGCGGCCATTTGCCGCCGTCTTTCCTCCTCCCGCAGTTCGTTTTCCCGGGAGGCAAACAAAGCTGACAGTTCATCCCGGATTTTATTGGCCAGGTTGCCGATGACAGGACGCGCTGCGGGCGGAAGCTGTCCCATGCCGCGTAAAACTGCCGTAATCTCTCCCTTTTTTCCCAGGTAGCGGACCTGTATCTGCTTCAGTTCCTCACCGTTTGCTGCGGCTGCAATTTCCGCCCGCGCCCGGGCGGCAAGTGCCTGTAATTTTTCCTGCACCTATATCACTCCTCCGCAAACTGATAACAATGGCTCTAAAAGAAAAAACGCCCCTCTCAGGGACGAAAGCAAGCTTCCGCGGTACCACCCACATTAGTAGTTTTAAAACACACAACTCACTCTGTGCTCTGTAACGGGAGCATCCGTTCCGGGCTTACTGTGCTTTTCAGCCCGCCGGCGTCGGGGATGAACTTCTGCCAGGCCGCACGGGACACTCTCAGTCGCGGTGCCCCTCCCTGTATGTGCCGGGTTTCTGACATACTCTTCCCGTCATTGCCTTTAAGATATTCGTGCTGCATTTAACTGTCTGTAAAGCAAATATGCTGTCACAGATCCTGTTCGTTCAAAAAGAACCCAGAAAAAATCCGCATCTATCAAATGTAACCACTCCTTTTTCCTGGAATGGAACTGTTCTTATTATAGCATATGGGAAGAAGGGACACAAGCAGGGCACAGGAG
>DUUE01000005.1 GCA_012841735.1 Bacillota bacterium
AACGGACAGGATACTGACAATGCCGGCACCCCTTTGCCCGCCGGGCGGAGCAGCCAGGCGGCAGAAAAAGAGACAGGCACCGGGGAGACTGCTGCAGCCGGTGAGGAAACTGCAGCGAATGAGCAAACACAGAAAGAGCAAGCTGCTGTGACCGGTGATGATGCTTCTGCCGTGGAACAAACACAAAAAGAGCGGCCTGCGCCGCCAAAGGCCGCCCCGGTTGAGCAGAAAACTGAAGAAAAGCCGCCGGCAGACCCGGTACAGAAAGCAACTGATACTGCTGCGGCTCATAAAACGCAGCCTGCGGCAAAAACGGATGTCAGGCCAGCAGGAAAGCAGCCGGCTGCGGACAGCGGCGGCGGCAATGTTACTTACATTACATATAAAGTGCAACGTGGCGATACTTTCTGGCTTATTGCCCAAAAGTTCGGTCTTCCCATGACAGAGCTGCTCGCAGCCAACAAGATGACTGAAAACACAATATTGTATGAGGGCATGGTCTTAACCATACCACAACACCAGGTACCGGAAAAAACCACACCGGGTCCCCAATACGGTGAATTGCTTGACTGGTGGACAGAGGCGCAGTATCTGTGGCCAATCGGAACCAATGCCCGGGTAACGGATCTGGCGACAGGCAAAACTTTTACCGTCAAAAGATCTTACGGAGCGTTTCATGCCGATGTGGAACCGCTGACGGCGGCCGACAGCGCAACCATGAAAGCAATCTGGGGCGGCTGGAGCTGGGCAACCAGGCCTGTCGTTGTGGAAGTCAACGGGAGGCGGATTGCAGCATCATCCCACGCCATGCCCCACAGTATCCAGACCATTACCGACAATGGCTTTGACGGCCACTTTTGTATCCATTTTCTCAACAGTACCCGCCACAGCGACAACCAGATGCAGCCCGACCACCAGGAAAATGTCCGCCGGGCGGCAGGCCTCATGTAATTTTTCCGCACAAAACCTTTAATGCATACGAAAAGCCGGATACACTGTGCACAGTGTCTTCCGGCTTTACTCTCTGTCATTGTTGTTTTTCTGGCAATGGATACAGGACGGCTTTTACTGCTGCCAGGTAATTTTGTATTTTTCCTGAACATAATTGATGGGTTCCCGGGCAAAGTCGCCGGCCGCACCCAGATCGAATTTAAAAATCATTCCCTGGCTGGAACCGCAGCTTACCGTTTTTAGACGGGAACGACCCGGTCCCATCCCGGCGATAATTATCATCAGGGAGACCTGGTTGCCAACACGCCAGAAGTATTGTTCATACATCAACACGGTCACATAATGGTTTTCACCGGAAAATGTATCTTCGCTGATTTTTTCCACATGGCCCATTCTTTGTCTGAGATAAGCATGAAGCTCGGAGGCCCCGGCTTCCACGACGCAGGTAAATGATTGTGCCACCGCCATCACTCCCGGATTTGCTTTGCGTTGCCGTCAGCTACCAGTATAGCGTAAATTTTACCACCCGGCAAGCGGGCGAAAAGCACAACGGATAAAAAAATGGCGGCTGCCCTGCTGTTTTTGCACTGGCGGCAAACATCAGGGGCCATACCTGGGCACCTGGTGCAGCCAGCCTTTCAGCTTGCCGTAGAGAATAAACTCGTGAATTTTCTCCACTTCCCGCTTTAGCAGATCCATGACCAAGCTGCGCAGGCGGTGATTGTAAGACAGTTTTTTGTAGGTACGCACATGCAGCGCCCCTGCCCCCTGCATGCCCATGAGCGTCATGCGATAAACATGAGAGTCTTCCCAGAGGTCTTTATTGTTCAAAGAAATGGTAATATCGGAGGGACGTTTCGGCAATGCCAGCCCGAAGTAAGCAAGCTCTTTTTCCAGCAGTTTTATCTGCTCTTTTAAAAGCTTGATCCCTGCGGTAAAAATCACTTTAAGGTCGGCATCATTGATAATGCCGAGCAATACCTCCGTATTGTGCAGCGTATCATAGCGATATGTCAGCATATCCCACAGGCACCCCGCTTCTCCGCAGTGAATTCTCTCATTTGTGCCGACGGGAGTATGCCGGTACACCGGAGGAACACCGATCCAGCCGCGCAGGGCTACATGCTTCATCAATCCATCCGTGCTTTTCATCGTCCGGAACAGCATATCTATAATTAATTGGCGCAAACTGTCATTTGTGACGGTGGCATAAACTGAAATCAGCAGGTTCTCCACATGCTCCTGCTGGTAAAGCAGCATCTCCATGGCAATAGCTTCATCGGACATCAACTCCTTGTCCGAGTGTTCGGCAACGGCAGCCCTGTTTTTGTTGGGTGAAATGATATTGTATTTCTTCATCTGTTTCTGCAGGATGGCTATATTGTGTTCAATTTCCTGCTCCATCTTTTTCATGAGATATTTTAAATCCAGGTCTTTTACGAATGATTTGCAGAGCAGCAATCTGTCCAAAGTCATGTATTTTGAATTCAGTATGTCCCAGAGGACAAATGCTTCACGTATGTCAACATACTGTGACTTCAATTCAGGCTTTTTTTGCAGAAGCGTACCGATTTCCATAGAAACCCTCCTTTCCATCTTTCCAGTTTTAGCTTGTGCAAGACCCGGCCGCTAAATACACCGAAAGCAGCTTCTGTTTTTTACGGCCTGTTAAACCAAAAGCAAAGCCCTTTCCCGTTTTTGGGGAAAGGGCTTTGCATCCGCAGGTACTTCTTTATTCTTCAGCGTCAAGGTAAATAAAGGTGCCATCGGGCCTTTTGACAATATTATCATCTTCAAAGAATCTGGCATAGCCGGAAACCATGATGGGAATCATGCCGCCGCCCATGACACAGCCGACTGCCAGCAAATGGTCATAATCCTGCAGCATGATGACCCGTTCTGTCAGAATCGGCGCGCAAGTGTGATAGGGAACCCAGCCTTTTATATCCACAAGATAAAGCGGGCCTTTTATTTTTGTTGCTTTACATGGATGGTCGTTTGTGGCTGCTCTCAGGGGCGACCAGCTTACACGACAGATACCTTCTTTAATGAATTCCTGCGCCACGTAACGATCGCAGCCAAGGACCCAGGCTACGGACGTACCCACCATTTCATCGCCCGCATCCTTATGTTCTCCCCCGCCGGGGCGCCAGTCATACTCTCCCGAGCCTTCGATCCTGCCATAAAAATACTTGTCTTTCTGAATGAGGGTAATGAGGCCCTGCTCCAGATCGACCACGGCCACATCAAAGCCGAGCCGGACAAAATAGGTGGCGGCTTCCAGCTTTAAAGCCTCAAATTCACGGCCTCTGCCGTCAAGCTCCATGTAACCTTTCCGGATGAAATGCAGGTGATGCTTCCCGGTGCCGTCGCTGATGGTAAATTGCCTGCCTACAAGCTCATAATTGAGGGGGAAGCGATATTGGCTGATTCCCAAATGATCCCCCGTATTGCTCAGGTTTTTAATGTAGACGCCGCCTTCATCATAGATATGATTAAACATGCTTTTACTCCTTTCCGGTTTTTTTTGCCGCCGGCACTAAACGGTATAGGGGTTTGCAGCGTTCTCGAAATTATCGGGGAATTTCACAGGGTTGCCAAACGCACCGAACCTGATATGGCAAGGTACGAGCTGATTTGTCGTGCGGCTAAGCACAGTACCGAAAGTCCGTCCCACATGGTACATACGCTCATAATTCTGCAGAAAGATCATGTTGTTGGAGCGGAAAGGCGGATTGGTTTCGTGCAAAACACGTTCCATCAGTTCTTCCGTCAAACAGAAAAGATACAATTTATCTTTGATTTTAATATAACGTGCCAACTCGTCCGGACCGGGCAGGAAATTAAACATGTTGCTTTCGTCCCTGACCTTGACGATTTCCGATCCTTTGGTAGTCAGACGGTAGTAATCGGAAGAAAAATACATATGGCGTGTAATTGTCATGGTACTCCAGTGCCACTCCACCCTTGTCCCCAGCAAGTCCGTTGTAAAGCAGTGCCGTTTAAAAGGCAGCTCCATTCCTTCCATTTCAATGGCACCAAAAGTGTAGTCGCTTTTAATCAGGTAAGGCAATTTCGGATTGTCGCCGATTGTACAGATAACCCTTGTGACCAGTCTTTGCTCCAGGTCAATGCAAAAGAGATGATTGACCCGGTTGGGTGTGTTTTTATACTCCTCAAGTTCATAATCCACCAGGTAGGTTGTATCGTCGCCCTTCATGCACTGATATCTGGCTTTCCCCTGTTTTTCACCGGCCCAGTTCCACTCCAGCGTATCCTTGCCTGTAAAATTAAGGTAATAATCATAGCCGTCGTCCATCACAAAATGAAACGACTCCCCTGCAAGTTCAGAACAATGGGGCTGCGTGAATTGGTCAATTGCATATTCGCGCCGGGGATAGTTTTTCAGATTCATTCTTTGTCATCTCCTTTCTTTAATTTTTTAAATGTTCTTGCAAATTATTGCTAAATCCTTTTTTGTCCGGTAGGAAAAATCTTTATGGCCTGTGCAAAAGCAAAACCCCTTTCTTTGCCTGTGTGAAGAAAGGGGTTCTGTTCAATCCTGCCCGGCTTTCCGGCTGCCGGCCAGTTCTTCCGCCATGCGGACGAATTCAGCCACCAGCTTTTCCTGCGGCACTTTTTTTACCACCTTGCCACGGCGGAAAATGAGGCCTTCGCCTTTCCCCCCGGCAACACCCAGGTCGGCTTCCCTGGCTTCGCCCGGTCCGTTGACGGCACAGCCCATCACCGCCAGTGTGAGCGGTTCTCCTATGCCGGCAAGCTTGGCTGCTATTTCCCCGGTCAGCTGCTGCAGGTCAATCCGGCAGCGCCCGCAGGTGGGACAGGAAATGATGCGCGGCCCGAAACGACGGACACCGGCAGCCGTCAGGATTTCCCTGGCCACACGGATTTCTTCCACCGGGTCTGCAGTCAGCGATACCCGCAGGGTGTCGCCCAGCCCGTCCAAAAGCAGCGCGCCGATACCAACTGCAGAATGGATGGTACCGCTGAAAACCGGCCCGGCTTCAGTAATACCAAGATGCTGTGGATAGGGAACAGTCTCCGCCAGCAGACGGTGAGCAGCCACGGTCAGGGGGACGCTGGATGCCTTCAGCGAAATAACCAGCTTGTTATAATGGAGGCGCTCCACCAGGCGGATATGGCTGACGGCTGATTCCACCAGAGCCTGTGGAGACACGCCGTATCTCTCCAGCAGTTGTTTTTCCAGGGAACCTGCATTAACCCCGATCCGCAGCGGCACCTCTTTTTGTGCCGCTTTTTCCACTACTTTGGCCAGCCTTTCCCGGCCGCCGATATTTCCCGGGTTGATCCTGAGCTTGGCAACCCCCGCATCCAGTGCGGCCAGTGCCAGGCGGTAATCAAAGTGTATGTCCGCCACCACCGGCAGGGGTGAGGCGGCAACAATGTCCGGCAGAGCCGCCGCAGCCGCCCCGTCGGGAACAGCCACCCTGACCAGCTCGCAGCCGGCCGCGGCCAGTTCCCGGATTTGCTGCAATGTGGCGGCAACATCCGTTGTCTTTGTAGTGGTCATGGACTGGATGACGACAGGCGCACCGCCGCCAATTGCCAGTGTGCCCACCCGGACGGCCTTTGTCTCATTTCTGGTAATCATGGCAGGGTTCTCCTAAAAAAAGATATCAAGGCGCATCAGGTCGCGGTAAGCAATGACAATCATGAGCAAAATCAGGATGGTAAAACCGATGAAATGGACAAAAGATTCCTTTTGCGGGTCAATAGGTTTGCCGCGCACACCTTCTATCAGTAAGAACAGCAGGCGACTGCCGTCCAATGCGGGAATGGGAAGTAAATTGAGAAAACCAAGATTGAGACTGATAATGGCGGCCAGCTGGATCAGGTTCATAATGCCTGTCTTGGCCACTTCCCCCACAATCTGGATGATGCCTACAGGCCCCACCAGATCGGGGGCAACACGGCCGGTTACCATCTGGACAAGACTGACGGCAATGTAGCGCAGCAGCCAGAATGTATGCTCAAAGCCCAGCCGCGCGGCACCAAGAAAACTGTAAAGCTTTGTCTCTGCCTGGATGCCGATCAGCCCGTTACCGCTTTGCGGATCGCGCACCGGTGTTACTTTTATCCTGTGAGTGTCGTTTCCGCGGACAAAAACTATTTCAATTTCCTCCTGCGGGTGCGCATGAATGACGGCAACCACTTCCGGCCAGCTGTTCACTTCTTCACCCGCAATGGAGAGAATGCGGTCGCCGCTCTGCAGTCCGGCTTTTTCAGCCACTCCTTCCGGCAGCATTTTCCCGATAGCGGTGGAATCATAAGCGGGCACACCGAGAAAAGCGAAATACAGCAGGGAAAAAAGCAGGACGGAAAGCAGAATATTCATCAGCGGTCCACAGGCAATGACGGCAAAACGCTTCCAGACGGGCTGCTTCTGAAAACTGCCTTCCTCGTCGCTTTCACCCGGATCTTCACCTGTCAGCCGGACAAACCCGCCCAGCGGGAAAATACGCAGGGAATAAATTGTCTCCCCTTTTTCCCAGGTGAAAATACGCGGGCCGAAACCGATGGCGAACTCTATAACACCGATTCCTGCCTTTTTCGCCACTGCATAATGGCCCAGTTCGTGAAAAAAAACAAGCAAACCGAAAATAATAACAGAAGCGACAATGGTCAGCATGGATTAACCTCACTTTCCTGCGCATTCCCGTGCCAGGCGGCGCGCCTGCCGGTCAGCTTCTACCAGGGCACTATAATCCGGTGTGGGAATTACTTTATGTTTATTCATTACCGTTTCAATTATACGGGGGATATCGAGGAAACGGACGTGTCCCGCCAGGAAAAGTTTAACGGCTTCCTCATTGGCTGCATTCAGCACGGCAGGCAGGCTGCCCCCCTTCTTGCCGGCTTCAAAAGCCAGGGCCAGGCAGGGAAAACTCTCTGTATCCGGCTGTTCAAAGTGCAGTTCCCGTATAGTTTCCCAGTTAATCCGGGGAGCGGTGCCGGCAAGCCTTTGCGGATAGGAAAGGGCATAGCCAATGGGAACACGCATGTCCGGCAGGCCCAGCTGGGCCAAAACGGCACCGTCACGCAGTACTACCATGGAATGAATAATGCTCTCCCGGTGAATGATTACTTTGATTTTAGCGTAATCCAGGCCAAAAAGCCAGTGTGCTTCTATCACTTCCAGGCCTTTGTTCATCATGGTGGCGGAATCTATGGTGATTTTTGCCCCCATCTTCCAGTTCGGGTGGCGCAAAGCCTCACCGGGTGTTACCCCGGCCAGCTCTTCCCGCCTGCGCCCCCTGAAAGGCCCGCCTGAGGCGGTCAGGATTACTTCTTCCACCGCATCCCTGTCCTGACCCTGCAGGCACTGGAAAATGGCTGAATGTTCGCTGTCCACAGGCAGCAGGGAATGTGCACGCCGTGCCGCCAGCGGCATGACAAGGTGGCCGCCTGCCACCAGGGATTCCTTGTTTGCCAGTGCCACAGTATTTCCGGCCTCCAGGGCGGCCAGTGTGGGCGCCAGCCCGGTAAAGCCCACCAGGGCATTCAAAACAAGCTGGCCGCTCTTTTCCGCCGCCACAGCCGAAACGGCCTCCGTCCCGGCAGCCGCTTCCGTCGCCGTATCCCTGAGTGCCAGTTTCAGCTTGCCATAGAGAGCCGGATCGGCAATAACAGCTTTTTGCGGCCGCAGCGCCCTTGCCTGCCGGGCCAGCTCATCCACCCTGGTGTGTGCCGTCAGGGCATAAACGGAATAAAGCTCCCTGTTGGCGTCAAGCAGGGAAAGGGCCTGTGTACCTATGGAACCGGTTGAACCGAGCACTGTCACTGTTTTCATCCCGTATCCTCCCGTCAGGAAAAAAGAACAAAAATTGCATATGCCAGCGGAGCGGCAAAAAGCAGGCTGTCTATCCGGTCAAGAATGCCGCCGTGACCGGGAAGAAAGCGGCCCGAGTCCTTGGTGTCAGCCCACCGTTTGAAAGCCGATTCCGCCAGGTCACCCGCCTGCCCGGCCAGGGATAAAACCAAGCCCGCCAGTGCACCGGCCGGACGTGTCAGATTGAGCGCGGGCGCCAGCAGCGCCAAGCAGGCCATGCCAAAGACAAGCCCTGCTACCGCTCCCTCCACCGATTTTTTCGGGCTCACTGCCGGCAGCAGTTTATGTTTTCCCCAGGCAATGCCGCAGAGGTAAGCTCCCGTGTCTGCCGCCCAGACGGTGAATAACAGGGCCAGGACACACATGAAGCCGTTTTCCAGGTCTCTTAAAAGAATAAAAAAAGATAACAGTCCGGAAAGATAAAATTCCCCCCACACCAGAAGCAAAAGTTGGCGGAAATCCGCCGGGAAAGCCACAATCCACCAGATGTGGACCAGGAGGAAAAAAGCGGCAAGGGAGGCAAACAGGCCGTCTCTGCCGTATAACCTGGCTGCAAGCAAAATCACAAGGCCCACCGCGGGAAGGACACGCGCAACTGCCGCCTGTGACAGGGCGGCCAGGCGAAAAAACTCCCTGTGGGCGAAAAATGCCACCGCCATGATGGCAAGCAGGAAAAAGATCCCGCCTGCCCAGGTGACCGCCAACACAAGCGGGATGACAAGGAGAGCACTGACAAGACGCTGTTTAAACATCCAATCCCTCCCTGTTTTTAACTCCGCCAAAGCGCCTGTCCCGTTCGCTGTAAGCAGTTATGGCGGCCAGCAGGTGGCTGCGGTTAAAATCAGGCCAGTAAACATCGGTAAACCATAATTCCGCATATGCCAGCTGCCAGAGCAAAAAATTACTTAACCGGATTTCCCCGCTGCAGCGGATCAGGAGGTCGGGATCGGGCAGGTCGCCCGTGTACAGCGCCCGGCTGACCGTCTCTTCCGTTATTTCCTCCGGCTCCAGTGTGCCTGCTTTGACGGCTTGTGCCAGCCTGCGAAACGCCTGAATAATTTCCGCCCGGCTGCCGTAATTCAGGGCAAAGTTGAGAATCATGCCGGTATTGCCCGCCGTCTGAACCATGGCTTCATCCACCGCCTGCAGGGTATGGACAGGCAGCCCCTCCCTGTTGCCGGACATCCTGATGCGGACATTTTGCCGCTTCAGTTCCGGCAGGTCAGTTTTTAAAAACTGCCTTGGCAGGTTCATGAGGAAATCTACTTCCGTCTTGGGGCGCCGCCAGTTTTCCGTCGAAAAGGCATAAACAGTCAGCACACCGATTCCCAGTTCGGCGGCGGCACGAACGGTGCGGCGCAGGGCGGCCATGCCGGCACGGTGCCCCGCTGTGCGCGGCAGGCCGCGCTGTCTGGCCCAACGCCCGTTGCCGTCCATGATGATAGCTATATGATACGGTTTTTTCGCTCCGTCCGGCAGCCCGGACTGTGTGCGCCGCCGCTGCAGCAGCCGCCGCAGTGAAAAAGACACCGGGCCCACCTCACTTCCGGTAGTTAACCAAAGAATAACCCCCTCTGCCGGAGGGGGTGCAGAAGTCGCTGCAACTCAAGAGTCCCCGGACCCAAAAGTTCAATCCCAGCTTTCGGGCGCCACGGTAATTTCCACCACATTTGCTTCAGGCAGAAAACGCTGCCTGATAACTCTTAAAAGTGAGCCTGTTTTTTTCTGCCCGTCAGGAGGCCGGGTGTAGAGAATGGACGGCACAAACCCTTTTTCCCGGATGGAACTTTCCGCTTCCGCCGCGCACAAACCAATTACATCAGGAATTTCCGGGGCAGCCGGCATCCGGCTAAACCTCCATAATTTCCTTTTCTTTCTCCGCCAGGACTTTGTCAACTGCCGCAATCATTTTATCTGTTATTTTCTGGATTTCTTCCTGGGCTTTGCGGTATTCGTCTTCCGTTATTTCATGGGCTTTTTCCAGGCGCTTCAGTTCATCGTTGGCATCCCTGCGGATATTGCGGATGGCAACCCGGCCGTCCTCGGCCTTTTTCTTGCAAACTTTTACCAGTTCTTTTCTGCGCTCTTCCGTCAGCTGGGGAATGGGAAGACGGATAACTGTACCATCTGAATTGGGGGTCAGGCCAAGGTCGGATTTCATGATTGCCCGCTCTATGTCCGCCACAGCCTTTTTATCCCAGGGCTGTACCACAAGCAGCCGCGGTTCAGGAACGGAAATATTGGCCAGCTGGTTGATGGGCATTTGTGAGCCGTAGTAATCCACCATAATCTTATCCAGTAAAGCAGGTGTGGCGCGGCCCGCCCGCAGTGAAGCCAGGTCCTGTTTCAGAACGGCAACCGCTTTTTCCATGCGTTCACCGGCATCCCGGTAAATTTCCTCTAGCATCATTACTCCCCCTTTACATAGGTCCCGATTTTTTCTCCCAAGAGGACTTTTTTAATATTGCCCGGTTCATTCAAACCAAAAACAATGAGCGGGATTTTATTGTCCATGCACAGGGATGCGGCCGTGGAATCCATAACTCCCAGGCCCTTGTTCAAAAGATCAATATAAGTTAATTCGGTATATTTTTTTGCAGCAGGGTTTTTCAGCGGGTCATCATCATACACGGCATCAACTTTGCCTTTGGCAAGAAGAATGACTTCCGCCTCAATCTCGGCTGCCCGCAGGGCTGCCGTCGTATCAGTGGAAAAATAGGGATTGCCTGTCCCCCCGGCAAAAATTACCACACGGCCTTTTTCCAGATGCCTGATCGCCCGGCGGCGAATGTACGGTTCCGCCACCTGCTGCATGCTGATGGCTGTTTGTACCCGTGTATCCACATCCCGTGCTTCCAGGGCATCCTGCAATGCCATAGCGTTGAGGACAGTAGCCAGCATTCCCATGTAATCGGCCGTGGCACGATCCATTCCCCGTTCACCGGCAGGTGCACCCCGCCAGATATTGCCGCCGCCGACCACAATGGCCACTTCAACCCCCATCTTCCAGATTTCCTCAACCTGTTTTGCCGTTTCCCGCAGAACATCGGCATCGATACCAAAGCCGCGGTCACCGGCCAGCGCTTCTCCGCTCAGTTTCAGGACAATCCGCTTATAAACTGCCTTCTCCATAGAGGCCGCACTACCCCCAGTTTTTTTTATTCAACACAGACAACATTTCTCCTGTAAAAAAAGAACACCGCAGTGCTCTTTTTTTACAGTTGTCTCCACACCCTTATTCAGACTTTCTCATTTCCGCCACTTCCGCGGCCAGGTCGCATGCTTTCTTTTCCAGGCCTTCGCCCATCTCATAACGGACAAAACGGCGGATAGAAATATTTTCACCAATTTTGGCAACTTTCTCCTGCAGCAATTCGCTGACAGTCATATCAGTATCACGGATAAAGGCTTGTTCCAGCAGGCAGTTTTCCGCAAAAAACTTTTCCAGCCGGCCGGTGACAATTTTGTCAACCACTTTCTCCGGCTTGCCTTCATTAACTGCCTGGGTGCGAAGAATCTCCCGCTCTTTCTCCAGAACTTCCTGCGGCACGTCTTCGCGGGAAAGATACTGCGGATTGGCGGCGGCAATCTGCATGGCAATATCCCGGACGAAAGCACGGAATTCATCGGTCCTGGCGACAAAGTCAGTTTCGCAGTTTACTTCCACCAACACACCGATGCGCCCACCCATATGTATATATGAGTCCACAATACCTTCCGCCGCAATCCGGCCGGCTTTTTTTGCCGCAGCAGCCAGTCCCTTTTCACGTAACAGTTCGATGGCTTTATTCATGTCGCCGCCGGCTTCTGCCAGTGCCTTCTTGCAGTCCATCATACCGGCACCTGTTTTTTCACGCAATTCTTTTACTAGCGATGCGGGAATCATAAACTACCCTCCTGTTAAGTGTTGTTAAAAGGCCGGGCTCACGCCCGGCCGTCCTATTACACTTGAGATTCAACTTCTGCGGGGGCGTCGTCAGTTGCATCTGCTTCCGCTTGTTCTTCCTCTGTGGCATCATCAGCTGCGACATAATCCTGGCGGCCCTCCAGTCCCTCCAGGACTGCATCCGCTATTTTGCCGGCAATCAGTTTTACGGCACGAATGGCATCGTCATTGCCGGGAATAATGTAATCAATTTCGTCAGGATCACAGTTTGTATCCACTATGGCCACAATGGGAATCCCGAGCTTTCTGGCTTCCGCAACAGCAATACGCTCTTTGCGCGGGTCAACAATGAACAGCGCATCGGGAAGAGTATGCATATTGCGCACACCGGAAAGGAACTTGTTAAGCTTTTCATATTCATGACGAAGCCTAATCACTTCCTTTTTCGGCAGGACATCGAATACGCCGTCTTCCTCCATTTTTTCCAGTTCCAACAGGCGGTTGACACGGTTGCGGATCGTTTTAAAGTTTGTCAGCATCCCGCCCAGCCAACGCTGATTAACATAAAACATGCCACAGCGTTCTGCCTCAGCCTGGATTGATTCCTGCGCCTGTTTCTTTGTGCCGACAAATAAAATTTTGCCGCCATCCCTGGCCAGATCACGGACAAAGCTGTAGACATCATCAATCATGCGGACAGTTTTTTGCAGGTCAATGATGTAAATCCCGTTTCTCTCCGTGAAAATATAGGGCTTCATTTTGGGATTCCAGCGGCGTGTCTGGTGGCCGAAATGCACACCGGCCTCCAAAAGCTGTTTCATGGAAACGACAGGCATCTTTCCTGCACCTCCTCTCTGTTTTTCCTCCGCCCCTTCATTTTGCCGCAGCACCGTTTAAACGGCACAGCTGCCGCAATCGGCAGGCGTGTGTATTTTACACCGCAAGTAGTATAACACAGTTTATGGCATTTGGCAACAATCCGTCTTCTTTGCAGATTAGTTGACCGTGACGTGGACAGGGACAGGTATTCTGTCAAATAAGAAGACCATAAATGTCTGTCCATGCAGTTCTTCCTGCAGCGTCTGCCTGACCATCCTGTAGGCATCCTGGCCGAACTGCAGCGCCAGGGTTTTCGTATCAATGCCGTCCAGTATCCGGCCGGTGGCATTTTCCACATTTTTTTGCAGGTTGCTTTCCAGCTGGTTCATCAGTTCGGCTGGCATGGTGAAAACAAAACCGGCAATTTCCATCCGGTCGGAAAGCTGATCCTGCATTTCCTCCCGGACAATCCGCGGTATTTCCGCTTTGGCTCCCGCGATCATTTTGGGCAGGGACGCTTTGGCCTGGATTTCCACCTGTTCCCTGATATGCAGTGCCAACTCTTCACTGTCCAGCTGGATGGAAACTCCCCGTGAGGCAAGCATGGCGACTGCGGCAACAAGCAGCAGGACGAAAAGCGCCAGTGCACAGCCTGCACCCAAAAGGAATGATCTTCGCTCCAACTTTCGCACACTTTCTTGTCCCATGTCTCACCCCGCCGCTTTCTCCGGATTTCAACATTATATTATAACACCGGAAGCTGCGGATTATGACAAGGGAGAAAAAGAAAGACGCGCAGCCGGATGGCCCGCGTCGCAGGATCAGATATTGACAACTTTCCGCTTTTCAAGCTGTTCCAGCAGGTACGGGTTCTTAACCTTAATATACGTCCCTTTCATGCCAAGCGAACGTGACTGGATCACACCGGCACTTTCAAATTTCCGCAGGGCGTTGACAATAACAGAGCGGGTGATCCCCAGCTGATCGGCAATTTTGCTGGCCACCAGGATACCCTCGTCGCCGTTCAGCTCGGCAAAAATATTCTCCACTGCCTCCAGTTCCGAATAGGAGAGTGTACCGATAGCCATCTGCACCACAGCTTTATTCCTGGCTTCTTCTTCAATCCTGTCGGCCCGGATGCGCAGAATTTCCATGCCGATCACCGTAGCGCCATATTCGGCCAGGATTAAATCCTGTGCCGTAAATTCCTCGGAAAAGCGCGCCAGAAGCAGGGTCCCCAGGCGCTTGCCGCCGCCCAGAATGGGCACAATGGTGGTCAGTTTGTCAGTAAAGAGGCATTCCGCTTCATTGAGAAAAACACAGTCATTTTTTTTCTGTTTTAAATTTACCTTTGATTCATCCACATTTAACAGCTGGGCGTTGTATTCTGCAGGGAAAGCACCGTTTTCCAGCACATTATTTACCATTAATTCACATTCAAATTCGTCCACCAGTGAATAACCCAGTATTTTTCCACTACGGTCGGCGATATAAATATTTGCCCGCAGTACGCTCCTTAGCACATCCGCCACTTCTTCGAAATCCACATGCTGACCTGCCGTTTTCTGAAGAATACGATTAATGCGACGTGATTTTTCCAGAAGTTCTTCTATTACCATGGAAATCATCCTTTCTTTTCTTTAAAATTACAGAATATACCTGCTTAAATCCTTATTTTGTACAATTCCCTGCAATTTATCCCGTACATATTGTGCGGTTATGGCAACTTCCTGTCCGGGGATCTCCGGAGCAGTAAAGGAAAGATCCTCCAGCACTTTTTCCAGGATGGTATGTAAACGGCGTGCGCCTATGTTTTCCATCTCCTGATTTAGCTCACAGGCTATTTTGGCAATTTCTTCTATGGCGTCATCTGTAAACTTGACATGAACATCCTCCGTCGCCAAAAGGGCGGTATATTGTTTCAGGAGGGCATTGTTCGGCTCCGTCAGAATACGGTAAAAGTCTTCCTGTGTCAGGCTGTCCAGTTCCACCCGGATGGGGAATCGCCCCTGCAGTTCCGGTATTAAATCGGAAGGTTTGGCCACATGAAAAGCGCCCGCAGCAATGAAGAGAATATAATCAGTTTTGACGGGTCCGTATTTTGTCATCACTGTGGAGCCTTCCACGATGGGGAGTATATCCCGCTGCACACCTTCCCGGGACACATCCGGACCGCTGGCATAATTTTTCCCGGCAATTTTATCAATTTCATCAAGAAAGATAATCCCTGTTTGCTCCGCCCTGGTAACAGCCTCGGCATATACTTCGTCCATGTTGATTAATTTTTGTGCTTCTTCCTGCTCCAGGATCTTCCGTGCCTGCCTGACAGGCATTTTGCGCAGTTTTTTCCTCCGGGGCAGAAACTGCCCCATTAAATCCTGGAAGTTTATTCCCATCTCCTCCAGGCCGCTGCCGGCTACCACATCAAGCATGGGCGGCCTGTCTTCCACTTCCAGCTCCACCATCTCATCTTCCAGAAGACCCGCCTCCAGCTGCCGCCTGATCTCTTGCCGGCGCTCCCTGTTGGTCTGCCACTCTTCCCTGTCTTCTTCCTCCTGCTCATGCCCGCTGCTTTGATCCTGCGCAAAAAGCATCGCCAACGGGTTTTGCTGCAGCCGTTTTTTCCCTGACTTTGGCAGCAACAATGACAGCAGCCGTTCGCCGGCCGCGGCTTTGGCCTTATCCTCCACCGCGCTGATTTTTTCCGCCTGCACAATCCTGATGGAAGTTTCCACCAGGTCACGCACCATTGTTTCCACGTCCCGGCCTACGTAGCCGACTTCCGTGAATTTGGTTGCTTCCACCTTGACGAAAGGCGCCCGGACCAATTTGGCCAGCCTGCGGGCAATTTCAGTTTTGCCGACGCCGGTGGGGCCGATCATGATAATATTTTTGGGAAATACTTCGTCCCTGAATTCTTCCGGCACCCGCTTGCGGCGGTAACGGTTGCGCAGGGCTACAGCCACGCATTTTTTTGCTTCTTTCTGTCCTACAATATACTGATCCAGATAGGCGACAACCTCCCTGGGAGTCAGTTCCTCTGTGTGTATCCACTTCTGTCCGGCCATTTACAGTTCCTCCAGCACTATCTGGTCGTTGGTATAAATACAGATTTCACCGGCAATTTGCAGCGCGGAACGGGCAATTTCCGCCACGGTAAGCGTGGTATGCCGGCACAGCGCCCTGGCTGCAGCCAGGGCATACGGGCCACCGGAACCAATGGCCGTAATTCCGTCATCCGGCTCTATCACCTCGCCGCTGCCGGAGATGACCAGCAAAGTTTCCCTGTCCGCCACCACCAGCAATGCTTCCAGGCGACGCAGGACCCTGTCGCTCCGCCAGTCCCGGGCCAGCTCCACGGCAGCCCGCCGCAGATTACCCTGGAACGCTTCCAGCTGTTCTTCAAACTTTTCAAAAAGGGTGAAGGCATCGGCAACAGAACCGGCAAAACCGGCAAGGACAGAGTTTTTGTAGATGCGGCGGACTTTGACGGCACGGTGTTTCATGACAGTGGCACCGCCAAAGGTCACCTGCCCGTCTCCGGCCATGGCACAATGTCCGTCTTTTTGCACGGCGACAATTGTCGTTGCGTGAAACATTTTTCTCTCCTTATGCCCTGGGATGGGCCAGCTGGTAGACTTCTTTCAACCGGTCCCGGGTAATATGGGTATAAATTTGGGTCGTGGAGATATTCACATGACCCAACAACTCCTGGACACACCGCAGGTCGGCACCGGCATTAAGCAGATGGGTGGCAAAACTGTGCCTGAGGCTGTGGGGACTGATTTTTCTGCTCACAGAAACCTGGCTGATATACTTGTCAACAATCCGGCGGACCCCCCTGTCTGACAGCCTGTTGCCGTACTTGTTCAGCCACAGGGCTTTTTCCCGGGCACCGCTGTTACTGTTGCGCAAAAAATACGGTCTTGCAGACTGTAAATAAGCGTCAAGTGCACGGCAGGCAAAACGTCCCAGCGGAACAAGCCTTTCCCGGGCACCCTTACCCATCACCACAATCTGCCCCGCCGTCAGATCCAGGTCGTCAGTATCCATGGCCACCAGCTCGCTTACCCTGACCCCTGAAGCATACAGCGTTTCCAGGATGGCAACATCGCGCAGGCCAGCCGGTGTGGCCGTATCCGGTGCGCACAGAAGCTGCAATACCTCCTCTACATAAAGAAACGTGGGCAATTTTTTGCCAGCACGGGGAGTGGAAACAGCTGTCCAGGTTTTATCGGCCAGGAGCCCTTCCCTGTTCAGATAGCGGAAAAATGAACGCAGCGCAGAAAGTTTGCGGGCAATGGTCCGGCGTTCATAAGCACCGGCTTTCAAATAAGCCAGATAATGCCGCACGGTCAGGTAATTGACCCCTTCCGGGAAAGTGAGACCCTCCGTTTCAAGATAAGAAAGAAACTGAACCAGGTCTTCAGCATAATTGCGCACTGTATGCCGTGATGCATTTTTCTGGGTTTCAAGATAGGAAAGAAAACCGTCACAAAAATCTATCATCCGACGGCAGTCCCCTTTTTCAAAATATTTTAACATAATAAAAGCCTTTAATGCAAGTATATTTGCACACAAGAAATATTTGCCCCGGCGAAATACTACTGCCGCCCGTCCGCTTCCTGCCGCAGCCACCTGGCGAGACATTCCAGGGCACGCCCGGCAAGTCGCTCTTTTCGTTCTTTTTTGGGCACGCGCCCGGCAAGGGGCGGGAAAAGGCCGAAATTGACATTCATGGGCTGGAAGTTGGTGGGATCGGCGGTTGTAATATAGCGGAGCAATGCTCCGTGAGCCGTCTCGGGAGGAAGTGACAAAGGTTCTTTGCCTGAAGCCAGTCGTGCCGCATTCAACCCCGCCACCAGGCCGGCAGCGGCAGATTCAATGTAGCCTTCCACACCTGTGATCTGGCCGGCGAAAAAAAGCCGTGGCTCCCGTTTAAATTGCAGTGTGGGCAAAAGCAGCAGGGGAGCATTAATGTAAGTATTGCGGTGCATAACACCATAGCGGACAAATTCCGCTTCCTCCAGCCCCGGAATCAGCCGGAAGACCCTTTTCTGCTCCGGCCACTTCAGGCGTGTCTGAAAACCCACAAGATTATAAAGCGTGGCCGCCGCATTGTCCTGCCGCAATTGTACCACGGCAAAGGGCTGCCTGCCTGTCCGCGGGTCAATCAGCCCCACCGGTTTCATTGGCCCATAAAGCAAAGTTTCATATCCCCTGGCGGCCATCACTTCTATGGGCAGGCAGCCGGAAAAATATTTGTCTTCTTCGTCGCAGTGACCTTCATGCACATCGGCCGCCCTCAGTTCTTCATAAAAACGCCTGTACTCTTCTCCGGTCAGGGGGCAATTAAGATAATCCGCCCCTTTGCCGTAGCGGGAAGCACGGAAAACTTTTTCCGTCCTGATGGATGCAGCGGTAACAATGGGGGCGGCGGCGTCATAAAAATAGAGGGAATCCTGCCCGCACATGCGGGCGATTTTTTCCGCCAGCGGCGCGGAAGTAAGCGGGCCGGTGGCTATAATTACCGGGCCCTGTGCGGTGGACGGTATTTCTGTCACTTCTCCCGTAACCAGGCGAATGCGCGGGTGATTGGCGACGGCCGCGGTCACTGCGTCCGCAAAAGCTTTTCTGTCCACTGCCAGGGCTCCGCCGGCCGGGACGGTATGCCTGTCGGCCATGGCCATTATCAGTGAACCAAGGCGTCGCATTTCCTCCTTTAAGAGACCGGCGGCATTGGTCAGGGCGGCGGCACGCAGTGAATTGCTGCAGACCAGCTCGGCCAGGGCGGCGCTGTGATGGGCGGGCGTCATTTTCTGCGGGCGCATTTCCCAGAGGGTGACGCCGGCACCTCTTTCCGCAGCCTGCCAGGCGGCTTCCGCCCCTGCCAGGCCGCCGCCGACTACGGTAATTTCAAGCACCGGAACCCCTCCTGCCGGCCGTCATTTTCTTTTTCCCGTCAACGCCCGCTTTCTTCCCCTGCCGGATACTTTTTTCCGTGGCTTCTCTGATAACGGCCCCACATTTACTGTTGGCACACTGCAGTGTTTTGCCCTTCAGCACGGTAAGATAGCCGCAGTGGGGGCATTTTTCCTTCTGCGGCACATCCCAGGTGGTAAAGTTGCACGCCGGGTAGCCGCTGCAGCCGTAAAATATTCTTCTGCGTTTTGTCCGGCGCTCCACCAGAGGGCTGCCGCATTCAGGGCAGTCCACTGCCAGCGTTTTGACAATGGGTTTGGCGTAGCGGCACTCCGGGAAACCGGGGCAGGCCAGGAACTTGCCGTAGCGCCCCATTTTGTATACCAGCCGCCGCCCGCATTTGGGACATGTTTCATCGCTTTCTTCGGGAGCAATCACAACTTTCTCCATCTTTTCTTCTGCAGCACGCAGGCTGACGGCAAAATCTTCGTAAAACCTGCGGATTACTTCCACCCAGTCAAGTTCACCCGCGGCGATGCGGTCCAGCTCCAGTTCCATCTGCGCCGTAAAATCCACATCCAGGATCTCGGGGAAAAATTCCAGCAATTGCTCCAGTACCACCCTGCCCAGCTCCGTGGCATGAAAAACTTTATTTTCACGCACAACATAACCCCTGGCCTGCAGTGTCTCAATTATGGGGGCATATGTGCTGGGGCGGCCGATACCCTTTTCCTCCAGTGTCCGCACCAGCATGGCTTCGCTGTAAGGCGGGGGCGGCTGGGTAAAATGCTGTTCCGGAACCAGTTTTTTCAGGGTAAGCACTTCCCCCTCCGCCAGTTCCGGCAGCAGGCTGCCCTCCTCCTGCTCCTCCCCGTCTTTTCCTTCCGTATACAATTTCATAAAGCCGTCAAATTTAAGCTGCGACCCGGAAGCGCGGAATTCATACTTGCCGGCCATTATTTTGGCCGTCACCGTATCATAGACTGCGGCGCTCATCTGGCTGGCCAGAAAGCGTTCCCAGATCAGCTTGTACAGGCGCTGCTGGTCCCGGGACAAATACTGCCTCACTGCAGACGGTGTGCGCAGTACAGAAGTGGGACGCACTGCTTCGTGAGCTTCCTGTGCACCCTGCTTGGTCCGGTAAACAGGCGGATTTGCCGGGAGATATGTCTTGCCGAATTCACCGGCAATATAGGCGCGTGCTTCCTGGACGGCACCCGCCGCAACCCGGACTGCATCAGTCCGCATATAAGTAATCAGGCCCGTCACGCCGTCCGGACCCAGCGGGAGCCCCTCGTACAGCTGCTGCGCTATCTGCATGGTTTTACGGGCGGTAAAACCCAGCTTGCGGGCCGCTTCCTGCTGCAGGCTGCTGGTAGTAAAAGGCGCGGCCGCTTTCCGCCTGCGCTCTTTTTTGCGCACCGCGGCCACACGGAATTCGCTGCCCTCCACCGCCTCCATAACCGCCCGGACTTCAGCCTCATTTGCCGGCACGGATTTCTTGCCGCCCACACCAAAGTAGCGCGCACTGATTTCCGCATCGCGTACCGCAAGCCGTGCTTCGAGCGTCCAGTATTCTTCTTTGACAAAGTTTTTAATCTCATCTTCACGTTCCACAATCAGCCGCAGGGCGACAGACTGCACACGGCCGGCGGACAGGCCTTTTTTCACCTTTTTCCAGAGCAGCGGGGAAATTTTGTAGCCTACAAGGCGGTCCAGGATACGCCGTGCCTGTTGTGCGTCCACACGGTTAGGATCTATCGGGCGCGGTTTTTTAAAAGCTTCCCTGACCGCACCTGCGGTAATTTCATGAAATTCTACCCGACAGGGCTCATTTTCCCCGATCCCCAGGGCACGTGCCAGGTGCCAGGAGATGGCTTCCCCTTCCCTGTCCGGGTCAGCCGCCAATAAAACTTTTTTGGCATTTTTGGCTTCTTTGCGCAGAGTTTTTAAAATTTCGCCCTTGCCGCGGATGGTAATATATTTCGGTGTAAAATTGTTTTCAATATCAATGCCAAGCTGGCTCTTGGGCAGATCAATCACATGGCCCAGTGAGGCCACCACACGGTAACGCCTGCCTAGGTATTTTTTAATGGTTTTTGCTTTAGTCGGTGATTCCACCACAACCAGATAGTCTGCCATGCCGCACCCCCAAGATATCCTCTCTTCTTTATTACTACTTACACCATTTTCCCCGGCTCTATACGCGCAGATAATAATTCCCGGGCAGCTTTTTAATTCTCCCTTCCAGCTCCAGCCGGACCAAAAAAGCATTCAGCTCTGCGGCAGACAAACCTGTCATGCCGGCCAGAATGTCAAAATGCACCGGCTCGCATTCCAGGGCAACAAGAACAGCGGCCGCAGGGTTGTCTGCAGCAGAAAGCTGCTTTTCAGCGCTTGGCGTTGCCGGCTCCAGCCCCAGGCCCTGCAGGATATCCTGCGCATCTTCCGCCAGGGCCGCACCTTCCTTCAGCAGCCGGTGGCAGCCTTTGCTCACACTGCTGTTAATACTGCCGGGAACGGCAAAAACATCCCTGCCCTGCTCCAGGGCACAATCGGCGGTAATGAGGGCGCCGCTTTTGGCCGCAGCTTCCACTACCACCACCGCACGGGAAAGACCGCTGATAATACGGTTGCGCAACGGGAAATGGGCCGGTTTAGGCGCAGTGCCCGGCGGGAACTCACTGATGACGGCCCCGTTTTGCACAATCCGGGCATACAGTTTTCTGTTTTCCGGCGGGTAACAGACATCAAGGCCGGAACCCAGTACAGCCACCGTTCTGCCCCCTCCGGCCAGCGCCCCCAGATGGGCGCATGTATCGATGCCGCGCGCCA
>DUUE01000441.1 GCA_012841735.1 Bacillota bacterium
CAGGGCAATGGTAACAACGGCCGGCAGCCCTTCCGGGATGGCGGCCACGGCCAGGGAAATGCCCGCCATTAACATCCTGTATACCTCCAGGCCCTGAAACAATCCCAGCAGGACCACCAGGCCGCAGATTGCCAGGCAGCCCATCACCAGCAGGCGCCCCAGCTGTGCCAGGCGTTTCTGCAGCGGCGTTTCTTCCTCTTCCGCATCCTGAATCAAATGAGCGATTCGACCCATTTCCGTTTCCATGCCGGTAGCCACAACCACACCGCTGCCGTAACCGCTCACACTCATCGTTCCCATGAAAGCCATGTTTACACAGTCACCCAGCGCGGGAGACTCTGCCACAAGCGGCTCCGCGGATTTGGTGACGGGTACAGATTCTCCCGTCAGTGCAGCTTCATTTACTGTCAGTCCGGATACCTCTCCCAGGCGGATGTCCGCCGGAATACGGTCGCCCGCTTCAATCAGCACCATATCACCGGGGACAATTTCTTCCGCCGGAATTTCATAACGCATGCCGTTGCGATACACCTTGGCCGTGGGCGCAGTCAGCTCCCGCAATGCTTCCAGCGACTTTTCCGCCCTGTATTCCTGCAAAAAACCAAGCAGCGCATTGAGCATCACAATGCCGATAATAACAATGGCATCGGTGTATTCCCCCAGCACGGCGGAAAACAGGGTGGCTCCCAGCAAGACTAAAACCATAAAATCCCGGAACTGCATGAAAAAGAGCAGCACCGGCGAAACCTGCTTTTTCTTTTCCAGTTTGTTATGGCCGTTTTGCTTCAGTCTTTGTCCGGCTTCTTCAGCGGTAAGGCCTGTCTGCGGGTTTGTCTGCAGCTGCCGGCAAACATCCGCAAAAGACAGTCTGGTCCAGGGCAATGTTTGCATCCAATCACCTCGCGGCCTGTAATCTCTTTACGCCATTTATATGGCGCGGCACGGCAAAAAAGCACCGGGCGGGACAAGATTTCCCGCTTTTATTGCCAGCCTCCCCCGCCTGCTGGTATACTGGATGTGCGTAAAGGAGGTAGCAAGATGGCTTTTGACGGCGTCACCATGTATCTTGTCCGCCGTGAACTGGCAGATGAACTGGCAGGGGCCAGGGTGGATAAAATTACTCAGCCTGACAAACTGACCGTTATCCTGCGCCTGCGTAAAAACAATACTTCCCGGCAGCTGCTCTGTTCCGCCGATCCCCGCCTGGCACGCATCCATCTTTACCGGGGGAAAGCAGACAATTTGCCTGTGCCGCCCGCTTTTTGCATGTTGCTGCGCAAGCACCTTGCGGGAGCCCGGCTGCTGGCTGTCGAACAGGACGGCCTGGAGCGGGTCATGACTTTTACCTTTCAGGCATACGACGATTTTGGCATGCAGGCGGAAAAAAAGCTGATCTGCGAAATCATGGGCAAGCACTCCAATCTGATTTTGGCCATGGCCGGGCGGGGCAAACCGGCCACTGTCCTGGGCAGCATCAAACAGGTACATGAGGAGATGAGCCGTTATCGCGTGATTTTGCCCGGTGTAACATATTACCCGCCCCCGCCCCAGGATAAACTTGATCTTTTTACCGTGGATGAAGAACAACTGGCCGGTGTCTTTGCCGGCATGGAAAACATCTCTCCCGCACAGGCGCTCGTCCGGGCTGTCCTGGGGATCGGGAAAGAATTGGCGCAGGAAATAATCTCGGACTGCTGCCCCCGGGATGCGGTATACCCGCTGGAAGTTGTCCGGCCCCTCACCATTGCCCTGCGGGAACTGGCGGCACGTCTTGCTGCAGCCCGGATAACTCCTTCCGTCACGGACCGGCCCGGGGAAAAGCCGCATTTTCATCTTTTGGCTCCCGCTCCGGAAGGCGACCCGTCCGCCCAAAGTTTTCCCTCCGTCAATGCAGCCCTTGACGCCTATTATCGCAAACTTACGGCACAGGAGGCGGAAACGGCCCACAGGCGGCAGTTATTACAGCTTATACGCAGCGCAATAGGCCGGACGGGAAAAAAGCTGCAACTGCAGGAGGCAGAATTGCGGGAAATGGAAAATGCCGACCGGTATCGCATCTTTGGCGAACTGTTGACCGCCAGCCTGCATCTGCTTAAACCCGGCATGGACAAGGCGGAAGTTCCCAACTACTATGACGAACATGCCGGCAGGATTGTCATCCCGCTGGAACCGTCCCACAGCCCGCAGGAAAATGCACAGCGTTACTTTAAAAAATACAGGAAACTGCGTGACGGGCGGCAGATCCTGAACCGCAGGATTTATGAAACCAGGGAAGAGCTGACTTATCTGGAATCACTTTATGTTGCCGCCACCCATGCCGACCTGCCGGGACTGTTGGAAATCCGGGAAGAAATGACTCAGGCGGGACTTATACGGCAAAAAAGCAGCAAAAAAACGCCTGCGAACTTTGTTTCGCAGCCGCTCCATTTCCGCTCTTCCGACGGCATTGATATTTTTGTCGGCAAAAACAACAGGCAAAATGACCGGCTTACCTTCCGGACGGCGCAGAAAGAATTTTTCTGGCTGCATGTGAAGGAGATGCCCGGCTCCCATGTGATTGTCTGCCACCAGGACCCGCCTGCCGCCACCCTCGCCGAAGCGGCGTCGCTGGCGGCGGGTTACAGCAAGGCAGCGGCTTCCGCCAATGTGCCCGTTGACTACACGAAAGTAAAATATGTGAAAAAACCAAAAGGTGCCAAACCCGGTATGGTCATCTACACCAACCAGAAGACAATTTATGTGACGCCAACACTTTCCCTGCCGGCCGAGACCTAGCTATGGCAGGAGGGTCGCTCCAGCGGGTTGATCCGGTAACGGATGGCCGCATCCAGAATCACAGCCCCGTCTTTTTCATCTATCCGCACCATCCCGAGGATACCATTTTTATCTCCGCACCAGGCAAGATATTTTTCCACAAACTGCTGCGCACCCGACTCGCTGAAAGGCTTTTCATGTCCGGCCAGTACTTCCAGGTATGTTGCCCTTGGCACCTGCAGAATCCGGTGTGTTACCTGGAAGATCTCCCCGCTCACCTCATGTTCCTGCACGCTGGCAAAAGGTGCAACTTCTTTTTCCACTGTCTTCACCTCACCAGAGTTTTTCTTTTCCGCTTATTCTGCCCCGCGAACGGGACGAAAAAACACATCTGACGGCAGCACCGCATATTTCACCCCCGAGATGAACAGATTAGGGGAAAAGGAGGTGCTGCAGATGATGACAACTTTTCACTGGATTCACATTATTGTCGGTGCATGGCTGGCCTTTGTAAACTTTATGCCTATATTGGACGAAGGAATGCTCATGATCAATAATGTGATTATCGGCATTATTGTCGCCGTCTATAATGCCTACTTCCTCTTTGCCAAGAACAATACAGATGTTAAGAACAAAAGCTGATCCTTGTCAAAAGCGTGCTTCACCAGGGGCACGCTTTTTCCTGCCGTATAAACAGCTTTTTACTTAAGCATACTAGCCGTAAGGGGTGAAAATAATGAGCGAATTAAAAAACAGGGAAAATGACCTGGCTGCGGCTGCCGTCAAATACGGTGCCTGGCTGCTGGGTCTGATAATTGTTCTTTATTTTGTGGCCCGTAATCTCTTCCCCTTTATCCGGAGCCTGTTTTGACAAAAATGCACGCTTACGGGCAATGCGGCTGAGCACGCCGGATAATTTTCACTTTTTCCACGCTGCAACCATCCGCCTGCAGTTTTTGCAGTATGGCATCCAATTCTTTCTTGCGCATGCTTTTAAAAATCCCTGCCCTTTTTCCCGCAGGAGTGGCGTAAATAATAATATATTCAAAACTGTGTATCATAAAGCCCACCTGTCATCATTTCCTGATGCTGCCCGGTTCCACCACTGCTTCCACTAATACTTTATGACAGACAGGCTGCTTTGTTCTTGCCAAATTATTAAAAAGCCCTGCCGGATAAAAACCCGCCTCTCAGAGGCGGGTGTAAAGCAAAAAAGCAAGTATAAAACCGATTATGGTGGCAAGATTCAGTTTCAGGCTGAGCCCCAGCGTCAGTGACAGTGCCGCCAGGTCCACGGTAGTGGGCCCGAAACCGATGGTCCGGCCGTAATGCAAAAAAGGCACATTGATTATTTCTCCGAGCAGTGAGCCAAAAATACTGCCAACAAGCAACAAAAAAAGCAACAGCAAGGTACTTTTCTCTACTCTGGCCACCTTTTCTCCTCCTTCAGACTCCGCTTCTTTTTCGTTAATTCGACGTTTGTCCCTCCCTTTCCTTTACCCATTACAGCCAAAAAAGGCTGCAGCAAATTTCTTTCGCTGCAGCCTTTTTGGTATGGCGGCAAACCGTGATAAGCAGTTTAAATGGGATTTGCCTTGATTTCTTCCAGTTCCTCTTCAAGATCGGAACCAAGATAGTATTTTTCCGGTTTTAATTCTTCACCGCGCTGCTTGGCCTCCCAGGCGGCTTTAACCTTGTCGGCCGTTGCCGGCAGTTCGTAAATACGGACACCACAGGCGTTGTTAATGGCATTGATGACGGCCATGTGGTTGGAGGACTGGAAGCACTCGGAGCAGCCGCAGGAACCGTGCGGCCCGGCAGGACGCGGGTTCTCCACCAGGATTACGTTGAAATCATCGGGAATATCGGAGATGGTGGGGATGCCGCAGCCGGCCATGTTGCCGTGTTTTTTCAGTGCTTCATATTCCTCTGTCAGGGCAAAGCCGATGCTGTGGGACAGACCACCGTAAGCCTGGCCTTCAACTGCCAGGCGGTTGCCGACCACACCCACATCCGCCACGCAGGTGTATCTTAATACTTTGGTTTTGCCGGTATTGACATCCACTTCCACCTGGGCCACGTTTACACAATACATGTAGGTGGGGTTCTTTTCACCTTCCCCTGTATTGGGATCCAGTCCGGGCGGCAGACCGATATTGAACTGGTCATAATGGCCCACATACTTGGTGGGAATACCTTCCGCAACCATCTCGTCATAGGTGCGGTAGGTGCCGTCTTCCTTACGCATGGCTGCCATCAGCTTATTGGCGGCATCAATGGTGGCGTTGCCCGCCATGTAGTGGGAGCGGCTGGCGGCTGCCAGGCCGGTATCGGGGCAGGTCTTGGTGTCGTTCATTACCAGCCTGACCTGGTCGGGAGTAACGCCCAGCGGCTCCAGCGCTTTGACGGCATGGGTCAGGGCTCCGATATCGCCGCCTTGTCCCATATCCTCCCAGGTGCTGTAGTGGGTGAAAGTCCCGTCGGGATTCAGTTCAAGGGCCACTTCGGCGGAGTCGAACATACCGATGGTGATAATGAATCCGCCCATACTGATCCCCACACCCACATGCCTGCCTTCAGCCTTGGCGGCTTCCGCTTCCGCCTTGTATTCATCGTATATGGGCTTGGCTTTTTCCAGCAGGGAAGGATAGACATAATCATGGTAGGGACGGCTGTTGATTGTCAGGTCGCCGGGCCTGGCCGCATTGCGATAACGGAATTCCCACGGATCAACTCCCGCTTTTTCCGCAAGCATGTCAATCAGTGCTTCCGTGGTGGTGTAAATTTGCGGGGCACCAAAGCCGCGATAGGCGATGTTAAAAGCATGGTTCGTTGTGCCGCCGCGGGCAAGCGCCCTGATCTTGGGAATATTGTAGCCGTGGAAACCGACGGAAACCAGGTTGTTAAAGATCTTGGAAGCGACAACGGCATAGGCACCGTGGTCCAAAGCCACATCATATTCGGCGGCAGTAATTTTGCCGTTTTCGTCGCAGGCCAGCCTGCCGTTGGTAAAGGTGGCCGACCTTTTCCCGCTCATATGGTTAAATTCTTCATAACTGAGGGTAAGCGTAACGGGCATGTTCAGGTTCTGGACGGCAGTGACGGCCAGTGCATAGGTATGCGCACTGACTGTGTAGCCGAAAGAGCCGCCCACAGTGTTGAGAATCATGCGGATTTCTTCCTTCGGAATGCCACAGGCATTGGCAACGGCTTCAATGGTCTCAGTCATGGCCTGGGATTTGCATTGTATGGTCATCATGCCGTCTGCACCGATATATGCCTGGACAACATCCGGTTCAAGGGGCAGGTGGGGTTCATGCTGTGAATGGAAACTGCCTTCCACCACATAAGCCGCATCTTCGAAATCTTCCTCGGTCACTTCACCCTTGAAAAGCGGCTGCTTCAGGTAATAGTTGGGCAGGTCTTCGTGCAACTGGATTGAGTTGGGCATAACGGCTTCGGGGAAGGTCATGTATGCCGGCAAAATTTCCAGGTGCTGCTTGACTTTCTTGGCCGCCTCGCGGGCATGCTCCTCCGTATCGGCGGCGACCAAAGCCACCACATCGCCGCGGCGGCAGATTTTTTTGCCGGCTATCACCGGGAATTCGGTAATGCCGCTGCCCAGCCGGCGCGGGGTAATGGCGGGGGCATCCAAGTTGTTTGTGCCTTTAACATCTTGGGCGGTCATTACTTTATACACGCCGGGCATCTTTTCCGCTTCAGACACATCGATCTCAATAATGTTGGCATGATGGACTTCAGAAATAACCACCGCCAGGTGGGCCACACCTTCGGGCAGTTTATGCTTGAGATCATCGCCGTAATCGGCAAGGCCGCAGACTTTGGCCAGGGCGCTCGGCCGCGGATGGCGGGAACCGTACATATCCTTTTCTTTTTCAAAATCATAGGTAATATCTTCCATGGTTGCCTCGCCGCGCATTACTTTGGCGGCGGCCATGACGGCATCGACAAGGGGCTTGTACCCGGTGCAGCGGCAAATATTTCTGTGCCTGGCAAACCACTCACGCACTTCCTCACGTGTAGGACTAAGGTTTTCAGACAGCAAGCCGTACGCGGAAACAATAAAACCCGGAGTACAGAAACCGCACTGTACGCCACCATATGTAATCCAGGCCTGTTGCAGGGGATGCAGATGCTGCGGCGTACCAATGCCCTCAATGGTGAGAACCTTGCTGTATTCCGGGACATCCTTCATTTTTTTCGTGCAGGAACGAATTACTTTGCCGTCAAGCAGGACGGAACAGGCACCGCAGACTCCCGTGCCGCAGCCGACCTTTACGCCTGTCAGGCCCATCCGGCGCAGGGCTAATGCCAGCGAGTCCTTTTCCGGATTGTAAACGACAGACCTGTCAACGCCGTTAATGTTTAATATTTTCCTGTCCAGTCTCATTTTCCCACCCTTTCTTTTAATATTATCCAAAATAGCAAGTATTTTCAGCCAATTTAATTATAAGGATAAACCTGGCGTTATGTCAATACATACATAACGCACAATAGTGTCAAGCCACTTTAGGTTTTGGGAGAGCCTCACATCACTCACACTACGTTAGGTTCATTTAATATTTTCAAAACAGATCGAGTGAAGTTGCTCCCACCTTTGAAAAGTGGCACATTGTC
>DUUE01000086.1 GCA_012841735.1 Bacillota bacterium
CCCGTGATAGCAGACGGCGACTATTTGCTGGCCCTTGTCACCAAGCAAACAAGTCTCGGGGAATATGAACCGGCCGATTTGGTGGAAATCCCCCGGGAGCTGTGGGCCAATGAATACCCGTATAAATTAAGAGAGGAAGCCTGTCAGCAGCTGCTGGCCATGTGGGAAGCGGCAAAGAGCGAAGAAGCCGCCTTTCTCGTCACTTCGGCTTACCGCAGCTACAGTACCCAGAAACGCCTCTTTGCCAACTACGCAGCCAGTCACGGAGAAGCCAAGGCAAACACCTTCAGTGCCCGCGCCGGCCAGTCGGAGCACCAGCTGGGCACCGCTGTGGATTTGGTTCAACCGGGGCATGTCCTGACGGAAAGTTTCGGCGAGACTGCCGCCGGCAAGTGGCTGGCGGAAAATTCCTGGAAATACGGGTTTGTCATGAGCTATCCCAAAGGAGCCGCCGGGATCACGGGCTATATATACGAACCGTGGCACTTCCGCTATATCGGCGTGGAAAATGCGGCCGCCTGGAAGGAGGCGGGAGTAACCCTGACGGAATGGCTGCTGGAACAGCCGCAGCACTGGAAAGAATAAAACGCCCGCGCAGGGCGTTTTTGCTTTTTACACCTCAAAACACAATTATTTACGGTAGGATTTCATTTTTCCCCCCGGCAGCAGTGTTTTTCTCTATCACTTTTTCCAGCACTGTCCGGCCGGCAAAGCCGCCCTTCTGCCGGCGCTTGGCCGCCGCCAATGCCAGCAGTTCCTCCAGTCCCACGCCTTTCCTTTCCGCAAGACCGGCAACCACCTCCAGGATATCGGCCAGTTCCTCCACTTCGCCGGAAGCGGAATATTCCCTGACCTCTTCATACAGTTTTTCCTGCAGCAACTTGCCGTATTCTTCCCCGGACGCAATACGGCAGACGGGAATTTTGCCCGCCCGGCGGATCAGTTCCGGAACACCGTCCCGGACAAGTTTATTTAGCACACGTTCGTCACGCAACTCCTCCAGCGGGTATGGGACTATACTTTTTTTAATTTTCCTGACTCCGCCCCGGGGGTTTTCCACATCGCCAATGTACCTGGGGATGACATGATAATGCAGGTGGAAAACAGACTGTCCCCCGGCTTCCCCCACATTCACTCCCACATTATAGCCGTCAGGCCGGTATTTTTCCTCCAACAGTTCCCTGACCTGAAAAATGAGATCGTTGATGGCCGCCAGCTCCTCCGCCCCGGCTTCAAACAGTGTGGCCACATGCCTTTTCGGCACTACCAGCGTATGCCCCTCGTTAACGGGGAAGTTGTCATAGAAAGCTTTGGCCAGATCATTTTCACACAGCAGGCTGTCGCCTGACAGTTCGCAGAAAATACATGTGCCCATGCCGCCACCTCGCTTGCTTCAGCCGGTTATGATTGATGCCGGCTGTAATCTTCCCAGGACCGGAATGTATTGTCTTTCGGCTGCTCGTTGACAATTACGCGCGGTTTTGGCATTACCACCGTGCAGTTGTCGGGAATATCGTCCACAACCACACAATTGGCGCCTATCCTCACATTGTTGCCGATTCTAATCCCGCCGATAATTTTTGCCCCGGCGCCGATATAGACATTGTCGCCGATGACGGGTGCGCCGCTTTTTTTGGAATCAAAAAGAGTATTGGAACCGATGGTTACCTGGTGGAAGATGGTACAATTTGTGCCGATTACCGCACCCTGGGAAATCATAATACCGTTTAGCCCATGCGGAAAACCTATTTTCCCTTTGATCAAGGTATCCAGGGGAATAGCGGCATTATTCCGGCGCAAAACGGCCGCCAGGCGGTATTTGTAGTACATTTTTTGCAGCCTGCTCCGGCAGGCAAAATATTTTGCCCGGTACTCCCAGAACTCCGCCGCATCACCGCCCAGCAACACTCTCCTGGCCGTTTTTACCAGCCAGTTTTTCATGGCAAAAAACATCTCTACTCCTCCGGCTTTTCAGTCTGACAATGCTTCCGCTGCCGGCCTGCAAGGCAGTATTTATACCAGAACGGCCGCTAAAAGCCTGCTTGTTAATATTCAACATCCTGCAGTGTTTTCCTCTCCCCGCTGCGGTGCCCGTCCGGTAGCCGCCTGCCGGTCGCGCCACAGCCGGCAATCCGGAAAAAAGAAAATAAAAACAGATGGCGAATATATATAAAATGCAGCCTGCCGGGAGAGATTTTACAGCTTTAAAAAGCAGGAATATTCTTCTATACTTATACTGAAGACAAAGCCATGGAAAGTATTGTCCAGTCACAGCCGGAGGAGGGTTGGTGCATGAAGATCGGAATACCGAGGGCTTTTTTATATTACAGGTATAAAGAACTGTGGGAAACTTTTTTCCATGAGCTGGGTATTGACTATGTGGTGAGTCCTGAGACGGGACCGGAAATTGTCAGGACCGGTTCCCTGTATGCCATCGATGAAGCCTGCCTGTCAGCCAAAGTATACCTGGGACATGTGGAATGGCTCATCGGGAAATGTGATTACATTTTGGTGCCCAGGATTGCCGGACTCGGCGCCGGCGCCGTCTGTTCAAAATTTCAGGCCATTTATGATGTGGTGGCGAATACTTTTCGCGAGCGGAAAATAAAGCTTGCCGGCTATAATCTTGCACCCGGTGTAAAAGAAGGGGAAATGGCGGCCTTTATCCGCCTGGGGCAGTTTTGCGGCAGGAAAAAAGCCGGGTGCGTTCTGGCTTACATGGCTGCCAAACAGGCCGAAAAACAGGCGCTGTGGAAAGAACTGCAGGAACAGGAAAGCCTGCTGCAACGGCAGGGAATAAAGGTATTGGTTGTCGGCCACCGTTACAATGTCGCCGACAAGTTTATCGGGGAGCCCGTATTGCAGTATCTGCGGGAACTGGGTGTCATCCCGGTGCCGGCGGATATTGTCCCGCGCAAAAAAGCCGTGCTCCTGTCGGCGGAAATGAGCGAGACACTCCCCTGGGCGTTTGCCAAAGAACTGGTAGGTTCCGTTGTTTTCTACCGGGAGCGGGTGGACGGGCTGCTCATTTTAAGTACCTTCCCCTGCGGTCCCGATTCTCTGGTCAATGAAATGCTGCTGAGACGAGTAAAGGACAAACCGGTACTGAATCTGGTCCTGGACGGTCACGAGGCCATGGCCGGCATTGAGACGCGCCTGGAAAGTTTCTTTGATATTATCTGTATGCAAAAGGGTGAGACCAGTGTGTGCCTGTAAAGTCAGTTTCCCGCATTTCGGCAACTACCACGCGCCGCTTTACGTTTTGTTCACCGTAGGCTTTGAGGTGGAATATATTGTCCCCCCGCCCGTAACCCAAAGGACTTTAACCATCGGCAGCCATCACAGTCCGGAATTTGTCTGCGCCCCGTTCAAATATACCCTGGGCAATTTTATTGAAACCATAGCAGCGGGGGCGGATACTTTAATCCAAACCACGGGGATCTGCCGCCTGGCTTATTACGGGGAACTGCAGGAACAAATCCTGGCGGATCTCGGTTATGAGGTGAATTTTATCAACCTGGCCGGCATGAAAAAACTGAACCCGCTGGAAATTTATAACCGGTTGAAGCAGGTTAACCCCAAAGCATCGCTGAGAAAGATTGCCGCCACGCTGCCCATGGTATTAAAAATGGTGGAATACATGGACGAGACGGAAGACTATATCCGTAAAAATGTAGGCTTTGCGTGCAGGGAAGGCCTCTTTGAAAAGACACATGCGGAATTCCTGGCAACTCTGATGACAGTACGCAACCGGAAAGAGCTGGATCAGGTTTACCGCGATTTCCGGCGGCGTTTCCGCAGCATTGAAGTGGCAAAGCCGGAAAACCCGCTCAGGGTAGGCATTGTCGGAGAGTTTTATACCATTATGATGCCTTTCAGCAATCATTTTCTGGAAAAGGAACTGGCAAATATGGGTATTGTGGTGGACAGGTGGCTCAATATTTCCAATACACTGCTCCATCCGCCGCGCAAAATCAGGGAAAAGGTCAGCCCTTACACCAGGTACCCCATGGGAATTACTTGTTCGGCCACCATCAGCCGGGCACTGGAACTGGCGCAAAAAGGCTATGACGGCATTATTCATCTGAAATCCTTCGGTTGTACGCCTGAAGTGGACGCCATGCCCGTGCTGCAGAATATCAGCAAAGACTATCAAATCCCCATCCTCTTTTTCAGTTTTGACACACAGACAAGTGAAACCGGTTTCAAAACACGCCTGGAAGCCTTTTACGACATGCTGCTGATGAAAAAGAAAAGGGAAGCCATAGCCAGCGGAAACTCCCGGTGCCGGGAGGCAGGGGATTATGCCTGTAATTATTTCTGAAAACGGCAACCGTGATTTGTTGATACTCACTAGTTTTTCTTTGTAAACAGTAAAATTTTTTGCATGTGATTTTTTTAACTATCCCTGTTGCCAAAAAACAAAAGCTGTGGTATAGTATTGGTGAAACAAGTATATACAGGTCTAATTTTGCTCCCAGAGGTGAGAAAAATGGAAAACAACTATCTTGTGCCCGGTAAAATTTGTGAAGCTTGGATTGAAAACGGTCATAAAAAAGGAACTTCACCTTCGGGTAAATTACTGCTGCTTGGCGTTCTCGGTGGCTTGTTCATCGGTCTGGGCGGACACGGCAACATTGTGGCCAACAGTTTCATGGCAGGCATTGATCCAGGCCTGGCCAGACTGGCCGGGGCAGCCGTCTTCCCCGTCGGCCTGATGCTTGTTATTCTCGCCGGGGCGGAACTTTTTACAGGCAACAATTTAATGACACTGGCAGTGGCCAATCACCGCATTTCACTGCCGCAGCTTTTGAGAAACTGGTTTGTCGTTTATATCGGCAACTTCGTCGGTGCAACCCTGCTGGCCCTGCTGTTGACAAAGACCAATATTTACGGCAGCGAAGCAATGCTCGGCAAAGCGACTGCCATTGCCTCCGGGAAATTAGGCCTTACTTTTTACCAGGCAGTCATCAGCGGTATTTTCTGCAACATTTTGGTGGTGCTTGCCTGCTGGATGCAAGCCGGCGCCAAGGATATGGCAGGCAAAGTGTTCACCATCTGGTTCCCGGTAATGCTCTTTGTGTTTTCCGGCTTTGAACACTCCATTGCCAATATGTTCTTCCTGCCGCTGGCCATGTTTCTGGGGGCAGATATAACCTGGAGCCAAATCTGGGCCGCCAATCTGATTCCTGTAACCATCGGGAATATTCTGGGAGGAGCAGTATTCATCCCCTTCATCTACCATTACGTTTATGCAATGAAACAAGCAGAAATCAAAACTATTGTTCCGAACATAAAAAAAGCAATCACTTTTCGTCACGCACGCTGACCGATACATGCCGACTGTACTCTCAGAATATAAATAACCGCACCGGTTTCGCCGGTGCGGTTTATTTATTTCGCACTGTGGGCAAAAGTGGCTATTTACTTTAATGCGTTAACGTGTTAACATTGTAGCGGGAGAGAACTGATACATAAGGGGGAATCTTAAACAATGAAAAAAATACTTGCAGTATTGCTGATTGTTGTTGTCTTTGCCGCCGTCTTCAGCGGCTGCGGCAAGAAAAAGGAAGGAACATTTACTGTCGGCTTTGACCAGAACTTTCCTCCCATGGGTTTTGTGGGCGACGACGGCAAGCATGTCGGGTTTGACCTGGACCTGGCGGCCGAGGTAGCCAAGCGCCTGAACATGGAACTGGTTCTGCAGCCCATTGCCTGGGATGCAAAAGACAAAGAACTGGAATCGGGCAATGTCGACTGCGTCTGGAACGGTTTTACCATGAACGGCCGGGAGGAACTCTATACCTGGACAGAGCCTTATATGGACAATGAACAGGTAATTGTGGTCCGCAAAGACTCAGGCATTACAACACTGGCTGATCTGGCAGGCAAAGTGGTGGCCGCCCAGATTGATTCCAGCGCACAGTACGCCCTGGAAGACAAGCCGGAACTGACCAGTACTTTTGCCGACCTGGTGATAACGGACAATTATGAAACCGCCCTCATGGACCTGGAAGCGGGAGCCGTTGATGCGGTGGCCATGGATGAAATCGTAGCCAACTATAAGATTGAGAAAAGAGGCGGCAATTTCGCTGTGCTGGAAGAATCAATTGCTTCCGAACAATATGGCGTTGGATTTTTACTGGGCAATACCGAACTGCGGGACAAAGTCCAGGAAAAACTGGAAGAAATGGCCGCCGACGGGACAATGGCAAAGATTTCAAAAGAATGGTTTGGCAAAGATATCACAACCCTGGGAAAATAGTATTGACGGTGGACACGGCAAAGAAAGGGCTGTCCCGGGATGGCCCTTTCTTTGCGCGTTATGAACGATGGAGGTAGCTCCCATGGCATTTTCTTTACTGGTGACAAAGCTGGCCGAGGGTCTGCTCGTGGCCATAGCCATTTTTGCCCTGACACTGCTTTTTTCCCTGCCCCTCGGCCTGCTGGTGGCTTTTGGCCGCATGTCCAGAAACTTTCTGCTCCGCAATCTTATCAAGTTGTACATTTCCATCATGCGCGGTACACCGCTGGTACTGCAATTAATGGTTGTTTACTTCGGGCCTTATTTTCTTTTTCGCATCAACATCTCACACGGTTATCGTTTTGTTGCCACCATTATTGGTTTTTCCCTGAATTATGCAGCATATTTCGCCGAAATTTACCGTGGTGGCATTATGTCCATGCCGGCCGGGCAGTATGAAGCGGCCCAGGTGCTCGGCTACAGCAAAGCACAGACCTTCGTGCGCATCATTTTCCCCCAGGTGGTAAAACGCATCCTGCCCGCCGTCACCAATGAAGTGATCACCCTGGTCAAAGACACGGCACTGGCTTTTGCCATCTCTGTCCCTGAAATGTTTACAGCCGCCAAAGCCATTGCGGCGGCGCAGGGTAAAATGCTGCCTTTTGTTGTCGCCGGCGTTTTTTATTACATCTTCAATATTGTGGTTGCCTTTGCCATGGAAGCGGTGGAGAAACGCTTAAGTTATTACCAGTAGGTGAAAAAATGAAAATCCTGGAGATAAAAAACCTCAAGAAAAGTTTTGACGGCCTGGAAGTGCTGCGCGATGTTTCCCTGGAGGTCCGTGAAGGGCAGGTAGTGGCCGTCATTGGTCCTTCCGGCTCGGGCAAATCCACCCTGCTGCGCTGCGCCACATTTCTGGAAACCATTGACGGCGGCGAACTGATTTACCTGGGCGAAAAAGCGGCAACGACCGGCCCGGAAGGAAAGGCTGTTTATGCGCCGCCGGCGGACCTGCGCAGAATCCGGCGCTATGTCGGCCTGGTGTTTCAGAATTTTAACCTATTCCCCCATTTTTCCGTCATTAAAAATGTGACCGACGCGCTCATTAGCGTCCA
>DUUE01000074.1 GCA_012841735.1 Bacillota bacterium
AAGGGGAGAGCTCCCTCGCCCAGCACTACCACGGTAAACCCGGCCGCTTCCCACTGGGCGCGATCCAAAACACCCCTGGTATCCAGCACCACTTTCCGGCGCACAAGTCTCGCCAGCTGCTGTGGGTCAAGGCCGGCGAAAGCGTCATGGTTAACCAGCAGCACGGTCAGGTCAGCCTGCCGCAGTGCCGCCTGCAGGGGCACAGTTTCCTGGTTCTTTGCCAGGGGATCAAAGGCAGCCACGGTAAAGCCCAGCTTCCTTAAAAGCACGGCAATTTCCACTGCCGGGCTTTCCCGGCAGTCGTCCACATTCGGTTTATAAGTCAGCCCCAAGAGGGCAACTTTAGGCTTGCTGATGCCTTCCGTCAGCCCCCGGATTTTCTCAATCACCTGCTGCGGCATGCCGTCGTTAATTATCCTGGCCGTATGAATGAGACGCGCCCTGCCGCCGGCCTGTTCCACAATAAACCAGGGGTCCACGGCAATGCAGTGGCCGCCCACGCCGGGGCCGGGCTGCAGGATATTTACCCGCGGGTGCTTGTTGGCAAAGCGGATGGCATCCCAGACATTGACCCCCGTCTGTTCCGCAATGAGGGCAAATTCATTGGCCAGGGCAATATTCACATCACGGTAAGTGTTTTCCATCAGCTTGGTCATTTCCGCCGTGGTGGCGTCCGTGAGGAAAAGCTCCCCTTTGACAAAAGTGGCATAAAGCGCTTTTGCCGCTTCCGCCGACGCGGCGTCAATGCCGCCGATGACACGGCTGTTGTTTACCAGTTCGGTCAGTATTTTCCCCGGCAGCACCCGCTCAGGGCAGAAAGCCACCAGCAGATCATCCGCCGTCAGGCCCCCTGTCAGGAGCAGGGGCAGGAGTACGTCCACAGTAGTGCGCGGCGGCACGGTAGATTCCAGGATTACCAGGTTGCCCTTGCGCAAATAAGGGGCAACGCTCCTGGCCGCGCTTTTCACATAAGACAGTTCCGCTTTTTTCTCCGCCGTAATGGGTGTGGGGACGGCAATGACAAAAGCATCCGCCTCCTCCGGCACGGAGGTGGCGCGTAATCTCCCCGCCTGCACCATGGCGGCAACTTTCTCTGCCAGGTGGGGTTCGGCAATGTGAATTTTTCCTTGGTTAATAGTGGCAACGGTTGCTTCGTTGGTATCCACACCGACAACGGTATGCCCGCTGTCGGCCAGCACTGTCGCTGTGGGCAATCCGATATAGCCAAGTCCGATTACACAGATTTTTTTCATTTCTTATCCCCCTTAAGTTTTAACAAGCCGAACTTCCTCCGGAGCACAAGCAGCATAAAACGGGGCAGCGCTCCCATGCGCAAAATGCGCGCAGGCTCGGTCACCAGGCGGTAGCACCATTCAAGCCCCAGCTGCTGCAGCCAGCGGGGAGCCCTTTTCTTTTTCCCGCTGAGCACATCGAAGCTCCCGCCCACACCCATACAAAGAGGCACACCCATCTTGTCCTGGTACGTCCTGATAAAATGCTCCTGCCGCGGGCTGCCCATGCCGACAAAAAGCAGGTCGGGCCGGGCCTCCCTGATTGTTTCCGCTACGGCGCTTTCTTCATTCGCGGTAAAGTAGCCGTCCCGCACCCCGGCAATAACCAGCCCGGGAAAACGCTGTTCTAAATTCCTGGCCACTTCTTCCGCCACGCCGCGGGCGGCCCCTAAAAGGTAAACCCGCCAATTCTGGCGGGCAGCCTCTTCTGTGAGGGCTAAAAACAAGTCAACCCCGGTAACCCGCTGCTGAAAGCGTTTACCCAGTATTTTACCGGCCCAGAGGATGCCGACCCCGTCGGGGATAAACACATCCGCTGCCGACAGTACAGCTTTCAGCCGGGCATCATCCAGCGCCTTCATAATTTTTTCCGGGTTCACCGCCAGGATCCACAAAGGCTTTTTCTGCCGTATGCTTTCCCCGGCCAGTTCCACCGCATCTTCATATGTCAGGGCATCCACAGGAGTGCCCAGTATGTCATGCCTTTTCATTGACTCACAGCTTTCCAAAAAAAATTGCAAATCTACAAGTCATTATACCGTAATCGGCAGGCACAAACAATAGATATATCTGCTTTCCCTGGACACCCCTACCACCTGACGGTCACCTGGCGGGCGTCATTATTCCAGTAAACATCACATCCCAAAGCTTCCGCCACCGCCCTGACCGGTACAAAAGAGCGGTTTTCCCGCAGCAGGATGGGGTCTTCCAGGTAAACCGGGTCGCCGTTTATGTAAAAAACATTTTTCCTTAGCGGCACTTCGATACTTTCCTGCCCCCGCCTTAACGTGGCTGTAAAAGAGGCATCGTCCCATTCCACCATGTATCCCATGGCCTGTGCCAGCAGGCGCAGCGGCAGGTAACTGCGGTTGTGGTCAATAAAGGGTGGATAATCAGCCTGCAGGATACTTTTATTAGCCCAGATATCCTTCCTGCCAATGGTAAATGTCACCTGCCTGGCCGCATTGGCTTTAATCATATCAATAGCAAAGCCGATCTGGGCATCTTTGCTGTAGACTTCGATATCCGGCATTATGCCCACACCATCAATCGGCTTGCCCA
>DUUE01000151.1 GCA_012841735.1 Bacillota bacterium
AATTACTGGCTTTTTAACACTTTTGCCAAAGAATTTTTGCCCACTGCTAACTATGGACTGTTAGTGAAAATGCAAACCAAGGATCGTCCAAGGTTTGCATTTTCTAAGACTTTGTCTACAGTCTGACGCCGGGAAGGCGTTTTTTTTTAAACAAAAAACCCGGTAGCTCCGGGCTTTATGTCTGTCCCTGCTATTCGGCAGCTGCCTCTGTTGCTGCAAGAGCCTTGTTAAAACGCTTCGCCAGGCGGGATTTTTTGCGGGCGGCTGCGTTCTTGTGCAAAACACCTTTGCTTACTGCTTTATCAATAGCTTTAACGGCACTGCGTAATTTATCCCCGGCCACAGTATAATCGCCCTGGGCCAGTGTATCGCCAAATCTACGGATCGCGGTTTTAACCGTGCTTTTTACTGCCCGGTTGCGTGCCGTTCTTTTGGCGGTAACTCTTATTCTTTTAGCGGCCTGCTTTGTGTTCGGCATGCGTTCACCTCCTTCGGACCAGCTGCGAGGACACAACAATTTTACCATGTGTTTTTACAAAATGCAACAACCAACACGGGATAGCCGTTTTATTCACGTGTACGACCGGAAAGCGGACTGCCGGGTATCAATGAAATGTATAGGATAAAAACAGTTGGTTAAGCTATTTGAAGAATTTGTCGGGCAAGGAGGTGAAAGCATGCTGGGTTTAATTGTCCGCTTTATCGTTTCCGCCATCGTGTTGATGCTGGTCAGTTTTCTGCTTCCGGGCTTTGCCACCATGGGGTTTGTGGTTGCCCTGATCGCTGCCATTGTTATTGCCTTGCTTGGTTTTATTGTGGAAAGTGTGCTGGGTAAGCAGGTCTCGCCGCAAAACAGAGGCATTGTCGGTTTTATTGTTTCGGCTCTGGTAATTTATGCTGCGCAGTGGTTGGTGCCCGGGATGAGCGTGACTATTCTTGGTGCGGCACTGGCTGCCCTGGTAATCGGAATTATTGATGCCTTTGTGCCCACCGAACTGCGCTAAAAATGCCCGCAAGCTGGAGGGATGCTGCAGTGAATACAAGCCATGTAAACCGCAATATCCGTACAGACCTGGCCATTGAGGCCCGGGAACTTCTGATGGGTGAAGTCAGGCGGGAGATTCCCGGTGTACAGCTGGACACGGAAGATATGGACGATATCCATATTTCCCGGGTTGAGATCACAACCCGGGAAGCGGAAAAAAGAATGGGAAAAAAACAGGGCAAATACATTACCCTGGAAGCACCCGGCCTGCGGCAAAAGAATACCGAACTGCAGGAAAGAGTTGCCCGCCAGTTTACCGAAGAACTGCTCCGCATCATAGATCTTGGTGAGGATGCAACTGTCTTGGTGATCGGCCTGGGCAACTGGAATGTCACCCCGGATGCCCTGGGCCCGCGGGTGGTAAAGGACCTGCTTGTCACGCGTCATATCCTGGCGCTGGAGCCCGAGACCCTGGGTGAAGGTTTCCGGGCGGTGAGTGCCCTGGCGCCTGGTGTTTTGGGCATTACAGGCGTGGAAACAAGTGAAATTATTCAGGGACTGGTGGATAAAGTGAAACCGGACCTGCTGATTGCCATTGACGCCCTGGCGGCCCGTAGCCTGAACAGGCTGCATACCACTATTCAGATTGCCGATACGGGCATTACACCAGGTTCCGGTGTGGGCAACAAGCGCCTGGGAATATCCCGGGAGACAATCGGCGTTCCTGTCATTGCCGTGGGGGTACCCACAGTTGTGGACGCTGTAACCATTGCCGACGACCTGATGAGCCATCTGCTTTCCGCACTGATGCAGGAGGCAGGGGAAAAATCTCCCGTTTATAAAGTTGTGCGGAGTATTGCGGAAGGCGACAAGCGTGCAGTCATGGCGGAAGTGCTGGAGCCTTACGGCGGGAGATTAATGGTTACCCCCAAGGAAATTGATACCCTGGTGGAAGATATGGCCAGGCTTTTGGCGGGAGCAATCAATGCGGCTCTGCATCCCGCCATTGCCAGTGAAGAGGCGGGAAAATACCTTCATTAAATTATTGGTCATTGGAAACAGGCCCACCGCTTTGGCGGGCCTGTTTTTTGCCGCCCAGTCCCCGGGAGTATATTCACTGTAGCTGCCGCATATGGATTAACAGGTATTTGTCTCCCGTGAAAGGAGGGCGGCTTGTGGCAGGCAGGTTTTTTACCGCACTGCGCGGCAGGAGGCGCAGCCGGCAAAACAGTTTCAATGCAGGCAGCTTGCTGCTGCTTTTGGTGGCGGCGGCCGTCCTTTTTACCGTATTGCGCTTTGCCCTGCCGCAGAAAGCCGCCCCCGCAGCCGCCCTGACAGAAACGCCGGGAAGTGCGGGCAGCGGTGAATACTCCTTTTACCTGCGCATTCTCTCCTGGGTAATCCCCGGCCTGGGAGATGCTTACAGGCTGCCTGCCGTCAGCGCTGTGGAAGAAAGCCTGAGGGAAAAAGGACTGCGTAGTTTTACCCTGTCCGGCATGCGTGACCCCAGAATGATTATGCTGACGCAACTGCCTTTTTTGACCGACCCGGGCATTGTTCTGCAAGTGCAGGATGACAGTGCGGCAGTTGCTGCCTTGCCCAAAATTATCATCCCGGCCAGGCATACCCTGACAGGTGAGGGAAAAATCATTATTTTTCATACGCACGGAACGGAAGCCTATCTGCCGGATGCGGGGAAAGACTTTTCTTTTAATCTGGCGGAGACTGTGGTCCGGCTGGGAAAAGAACTGTCTGATATGCTGGAACAAAAATACGGGCTGCCTGTAGTGCATGACCAAACAATTCATGACCGGGACAGGAACAAAGCATATGAAACGGCCCGGCCTACACTGGAAAAGCTGCTGGTGGAACATCCTGATACTGTGCTGCTGGTGGATCTCCACCGTGACGGTATCAGAAGGGAAGTGACAACAGCCACGCTGGACGGTGAAGACTATGCTCGCGTCCTTTTTGTCGTCGGCACGCGCCACGCCGGGTATGAAGCAAATTTAGCCAAGGCGGAGTATCTCCACTTGGCCCTGGAGGAGCTTGCTCCCGGCATTTCCCGCGGCATACGTACCACCCCGCTTGTTTACAATCAAAATTGTCATCCCGGTGCAGTGCTGATTGAACTGGGAGGGCACCATAACACGCTGGCGGAAGCACGCAGGACGCTGCCGCTTTTGGCGGAAGCGCTGGCACGCCTCTATGCCGGCCCATAATGCCGGTATGCATAAAAAGCAAATCTCCCCGGGAAAAATATAGAGCAAAGGTCTTTCCGGGGGAGAATCGAACATGAGCAAGCAGGCGGTTCTTTCCGTTATGCTTATTTTTTTGTTTGCACTGGCACTGGTCTGGGCCGGGCTTACACAAAGCGAGCGGGTTTTGCAGGAAATTTCCGGCACGGCACAGGGGGCTGCCGCCCTTGCCGTAAGCCGGGACGCCGGCGGCGGCTGGATACTGACTTTTGCCGGCCGGTCCTTTCCTTTGAACGGCCGCATCTGGCAGGTGTTAAACCCTGTTTCCGGCCGCCGGGAATGAAAACAGGCGCAAGCCTTCTCTGTTGCCTGCCATGGGAGCGAGTGCTATAATATTCGCGAAGATGGCAGGAGGATGACAATGAAGCAGAAATTTATACGCAATTTCAGCATTATTGCCCATATTGACCACGGCAAATCGACACTGGCAGACAGGCTGCTGGAGGCCGCCGGCGCCCTGTCGGCGCGGGAAATGAATGACCAGTATCTTGACCGCATGGATCTGGAAAAGGAGCGCGGCATCACAATCAAACTGAAGGCTGTCAGCCTGAAGTACCGTGCCCGGGACGGCAACGGGTATCTGCTGAACCTGATTGACACGCCGGGACACGTGGACTTTACTTATGAGGTGTCCCGCAGCCTTGCCGCCTGCGAGGGGGCGTTGCTGGTGGTGGACGCGTCCCAGGGAATTGAGGCACAGACACTGGCCAATATTTACCTGGCACTGGAAAACAACCTGGAGATTATTCCGGTAATTAACAAAATTGACCTGCCCAGTGCCGACGTGGAGAGAACAAAACGGGAACTGGAAGAAATCGGCCTGGATGGAAAAGACGCCATTCCGGTTTCAGCCAAAACGGGCAGCGGCATTACGGACGTGCTGGAAGCAATCGTGCAAAGAGTGCCGCCCCCGCAGGGCAGGCCGGATGCACCGCTGCGGGCGCTTATTTTCGATTCCCATTATGACGCTTACCGCGGTGTGATAGCCTACATCAGGGTGATGGAAGGGCACATTGCGCCGCGGCAGAGAATAAAAATGATGTCAGGCGGCAAGGACTTTGAAGTGGCGGAAATTGGCACTTTCCGGCCGCAGATGGCGCCTGCGGAAGTGCTGAGAGCCGGTGAAGTGGGCTACCTTGTGGCCGGCATCAAAAATGTGAAAGACAGCCGGGTCGGCGATACGGTCACAGCTGCGGACAACCCGGCTGCGGAACCCCTGCCGGGTTACCGGCGGGCCAATCCCATGGTTTATTGCGGTTTCTATCCGGCAGACAGCGGTGACTACGACAGCCTGCGCGATGCACTGGAAAAACTGAATCTCAATGATGCCGCCCTGACCTATGAACCGGAAACTTCGGCAGCCCTGGGGTTTGGTTTCCGCCTTGGCTTTCTCGGGTTATTGCATATGGAGATCATCCAGGAACGGCTGGAGAGGGAATACGGCCTTAGCCTGGTCACAACGGCACCCAATGTTGTTTACCGGGTGAACCTGACGGGTGGGGGGACAATGACGCTGGACAATCCTGCGCATATGCCGCCGGCAGGTGAAACAGCTTCCATAGAAGAGCCTTTTGTCACCGCCCGTATTATTGTGCCGGCCGACTATGTGGGTCCGGTGATGGAACTCTGCCAGGATAAACGGGGCGTTTTTATCAATATGGAGTATCTGGATACTACGCGGGTCAATCTGACTTATGAACTTCCCTTAAGCGAAATAGTTTTTGATTTTTTTGACCAGCTCAAATCCCGGACCAGGGGTTATGCTTCCCTGGACTATGAGATGCTGGGCTTCCGCCCGTCCAAACTGGTGAAAGTGGACATTTTAATCAATCATGAGGCGGTGGACGCACTTTCTTTTATTACTCATGTTGACAAGGCATACCGGCGGGGGCGGGAATTGTGCCACAAACTGCGGGAAATTATTCCCCGGCAGCTGTTTGAAGTTCCCATTCAGGCTGTGATCGGCACCAAAGTCATTGCCCGGGAAACAGTCAGGGCCATGCGCAAAAATGTCCTGGAAAAATGTTATGGCGGGGATATAACACGAAAACGCAAACTGCTGGAGAAACAAAAGGCAGGCAAAAAAAGAATGAAACAGGTCGGCAACGTGGAGATTCCGCAGGAAGCTTTCATGGCCGTCCTGAGCATCGACTGATGGCAACGGCAGTATATCTCCATATCCCTTTTTGTGCCGCCAGGTGCACATACTGCGACTTCCTTACCTTCCCCGAAACAAATCCTGCCGCCCGGCAAAGCTACCTGCGGGCACTGCTTGGGGAAATGGAGCTGTGGGGACAAAAACTGCGGGCGGCAGGCTGTGAAGCGGCCACACTGTACCTGGGCGGCGGGACGCCTACCGTACTGACCGCCGGTGACCTTCAGCGGTTGCTTTCCTCCTGCCGCCGCCTGCTGCCGCTGGCACTTGAGGTGGAATGGACGGTGGAGGCCAATCCCTGTACGCTGACACAGGAAAAAATCACCGTCCTGGCCGCCGGCGGGGTGAACCGGATCAGCTTGGGGATCCAGGACCTGTGCGGGGAAAGACTGGCACTTTTGGGGCGCCGCCACAGTGCCCTGCAGGCCAGGCAGGCGCTGCTTGCCTGCAAAGATTATTTCCCTTCCGTTTCCGCAGATCTTATGACCGCCCTCCCCGGGCAGACGACGGCGGCCTTGCTTGATACACTGGCGGCTGTCTGTGACCTGGGGCCGCATCATCTTTCACTCTACGGGCTGCAGCTGGAGGAGGGTACTGCGCTGCATGCCATGGTGGAGTCGGGCAAAGTCAGCCTGCCGGATGAAGATACGGCGCTTTCCATGTTTACCGAAGCGCGGGAGTATCTCCTCCGGCGGGGTTTTGTGCATTATGAGATTGCCAATTATGCCCTGCCCGGACACTATTGCCGCCATAATCTGACATACTGGCACAACTTGCCCTATGTGGGTCTGGGGCTGGGTGCCCACTCTTTTTGGGAGGGAAAGCGCCTTGCCAACACACGGCACCTGCGGCAATACAAAAAAGAACTTGCCGCCGGAAAGATACCGGTGGCGGAAATTCTGCCCATAACCCGGCGGCAGGAAATGGAAGACACAATGATGTTGGGGCTGCGCCTGCGCCAAGGCGTCAGCCTGCAGGACTTCCGGCGGCGTTTCGGCCGGGACCTGGGTGACGTTTTTGCCGGGCAGCTGACACGCCTGCAAAAACTGGGCCTGCTTGCCTGTGACGGGCAATATGTGCGCCTGACGGCAGCAGGATTACCGGTGGCCAATGCAGTGATCGCCGAATTTATCTCTCCCTGAACGGTTTAATTCCTGTGCCCGCTGTCTTGACAAATACAAGTGGTAATGGTATTTTTTTATTAGCTTTAGCACTCACCTTCCGAGAGTGCTAAAAGGAGGCACAGACATGACTGGTTTGAATGAGAGAAAACAAAAAATTCTCCGTGCCGTTGTGACAGATTATATCCAGACGGCTGAACCGGTCGGTTCCCGCACACTGTCCCGCCATTACCAGCTGGCCCTGTCCGCGGCCACCATCCGCAACGAGATGGCTGACCTGGAAGATATGGGTTTTCTCAAACAGCCGCATACTTCGGCGGGCCGGATACCTTCCCAACAGGGCTACCGTTTTTATGTGGATTCCCTGATGCACCAGGCAAGGCTTACACCACAGGAAGAACACTATTTGGAAAGATTTTTTACGCAGCTGCAGAAAATGCGCGAAATTGATCAGATTGTCCAGCAGACAGCCAAAGCTCTTTCTGTGCTTACACGCTATACGTCGCTGGTGCTGGCGCCGCAGCTCAAACATTGCGCTTTTGCCCAGATGCGCCTGCTTCCCATTGATGAAAAACAGGCGCTGGTCGTTTTAATTACCGATACTGGTTATATCAGAAACAAAGTCATTGATATGCCGCAGGCCTTAAGCGCTGATGAACTGGACCGCATTGTTGCCTATCTCAATCAGGAGCTGGCCGGCCTGACCATTGCCGGCCTGACAGCCGCCCGCCTGCGCAAGCTGCGCACCGACCTTTATTCCCGGATGGACATTCTGCATTCCCTGCTGGTGATGCTTGAGGAGTGCAGCTCCGATGAGGAAAACCGCATCTTTTTGGGCGGCACTTCCAATATTTTAGATCAGCCCGAATTTAAAGACATGGCAAAGGTAAAACACCTCCTGACACTTTTCGAAGAAGGGGAGCGGCTGACGTTAATACTGGAAAATGCGCAGGAGGGAATAACCATCCGTATTGGCACGGAAAACTTGTTGGCGGAGATGCATGACTGCAGCCTGATTACCGCCAGTTATCATTTGCACGGACGCCCCCTTGGCACCATCGGTGTGCTGGGGCCGACGCGCATGGAATATGACCGTGTTACCACCATTATTAAAGACATTGCCGAACGCCTGAATCTGCTGATCAGTACGCTGTAAATGTCTGAGCATAATAAAAATGCAGGGGTAAAGAGGTGAAAGTGATGACCGAAGAGGGCAGGTTGGAAACTGACCGGGAACAGATACCCGGTGAGCAGGCAACGGCCGGGGCAGCCGGAGCTGAGACTGCCACAGACGGGCCTGCATGTTCTCCGGACAATGCGGCACAGGCGGAAGCCCCGGAAGGAGCGGAAACTGTGCAGCAGGCGGAACATGCGGAAAAGGCGGGAGAAGATACTGCAGCTGAAAGTACTGACACAGCACGGCTGGTGGCAGAGCTTGCGGCTGAAAACGAACAACTGCTCACCCGCCTGCACCGTCTGCAGGCAGATTTTGATAATTACCGTAAAAGGCTTGCCGGTGAAAAAAAGGAATGGTTTACACAGGCAGTGTGCGATCTGATCGGTGAGCTGCTGCCGGTGATTGACAACCTGGAACGGGCTCTGGCGGCCGAGGGCAGTGTGGATTCTGTCCGCGAGGGAGTGCGGCTTGTTTATAAACAGTTGCTGGAGATTCTCGGCAAACAGGGTCTGCAGGTGATAGAAGCCTGCGGTAAGGAATTTGACCCTGTTTATCATCATGCTGTGATGCAGGTTGAAGCGGATGAACCGGAAAATACCGTGGTGGAAGAACTGCAAAAAGGCTATAAAGTCAATGAACGGGTAATACGGCCCAGTATGGTTAAAGTAGCCAAGTAGCACGAGGGAGGATGGAAAGTGAGCAAAGTAATTGGCATAGACCTTGGAACAACAAACTCCTGTGTTGCCGTGATGGAGGGCGGTCAGCCGGAGGTAATTCCCAATGCCGAGGGCGAAAGGATTACTCCGTCTGTTGTTGCTTTTAAAAAGGACGGGGAGCGGCTGGTGGGGCAGGTGGCCAAGCGCCAGGCCATTACCAACCCCGAGCGAACCATTATGTCCATCAAGCGCCACATGGGAACTGATTACCGGGTAAATATTGACGGCAAAAATCTGACACCCCAGGAAATCTCGGCCATGATTTTACAGAAATTAAAACAGGATGCGGAAGCATACCTGGGAGAAAAAGTGGAAAAGGCGGTTATCACTGTTCCCGCTTACTTTACCGATGCCCAGCGCCAGGCCACAAAAGATGCCGGTAAAATTGCCGGCCTGGATGTACTGCGTATTATCAATGAACCGACGGCCGCCTCCCTGGCATATGGCCTGGATAAGGGAGAAGACCATACCATTCTTGTCTTTGACCTGGGCGGCGGGACTTTTGACGTTTCCATCCTGGAACTGGGCGACGGCGTGTTCGAAGTCAAGGCCACCAGCGGCAATAACAAGCTGGGCGGCGACGATTTCGACGACAGGATTATTAAATACCTGGCGGAACAGTTTAAAAAGGATGAAGGAGTAGACCTGCTGGCCGACAAGATGGCAATGCAGCGCCTGAAGGAAGCGGCGGAAAAAGCAAAAATAGAACTTTCCAATGTTACCACCACCACCATCAATTTGCCTTTTATTACGGCGACGTCCGAAGGGCCCAAGCACCTGGAAATGACCCTGACCCGCGCCAAATTTAACGAATTGACGGCCGACCTGGTGGAAGCGACCATGGGCCCGACCCGCAATGCCCTTGCCGATGCCGGGCTGCAGCCGCATGAGGTGGACCGTGTCATTCTGGTGGGAGGATCCACCAGGATCCCGGCGGTGCAGGAAGCCATCAAAAACCTGACAGGCAAAGAGCCGCACAAAGGGGTTAACCCGGATGAAGTCGTTGCCCTGGGAGCGGCCATCCAGGCAGGTGTCCTGGCCGGTGAAGTGAAAGATGTGCTGCTTTTGGACGTGACGCCCCTTTCCCTGGGAATAGAAACCCTGGGCGGTGTTTTTACCAAGATTATTGAGCGCAATACAACCATACCCACTGACAAGAAACAAATTTTCTCCACAGCAGCCGACAACCAGACGCAGGTGGAAATTCATGTCCTGCAGGGTGAGCGTCCCATGGCTGCCGATAACAAGACACTGGGCCGCTTTACCCTGGACGGGATTCCGCCCGCGCCGCGCGGTGTGCCGCAGATTGAGGTCACTTTTGAAATCGACCGCAATGGTATTGTCAGTGTTTCAGCCAAAGATTTGGCGACCAAGAAAGAACAAAAAATTACCATTACCTCATCCACCGGTTTAAGCGATCAGGAAATTGATGAAATGATCAAAAATGCCGAGAAGTATGCCGCTGAGGACCAGCAGCGCAAGGAACTGGCGGAAGCGCGCAATGAGGCGGATAACCTGGCTTACAGCACGGAAAAAATGCTGAAAGACCTGGGCGACAAAGTGGACGGGGCCAAGAAAAGCGAAATTGAGGCTGCCGTGGCCCGGCTGCGCGAAGCCGCCCAGAAAGACCAGGTGGGGGAAATTAAAAGTGCCATTGAAAATGTAACCAAATACCTGCACGAGTTGTCGACGCAGCTCTACCAGCAGCAACAGCAACAGCAGCCGCAAGACGGCGGGAAAGCTTCCGGCGGCACCCGGAACGATACGGTTGATGCGGAATACGAGGTAGTGGATGACGAGAAAGACAAAAAGTAAGTAAGGAACGGGAGAACGCATGGCCAAGCGAGATTATTACGAAGTCCTGGGTGTGTCAAAGGATGCGTCGGCGGACGAGATTAAAAAAGCTTATCGGAAGCTGGCACGCAAGTATCATCCGGATGTAAATCCCGATGATAAAGACGCCGAACAAAAGTTCAAGGAAGTCAAGGAAGCCTTTGACGTATTAAGCGACCCCGAGCGGCGGCGGCAGTATGACCAATTTGGCCATGCAGCTGAAGAAGGCTTTGGTTTTGGCGGCGGCGGTTTTGGCCCTGATTTTGGCGGCGGTTTTACCGGCTTCGGTTTTGATGATATTTTTGACCAGTTTTTCGGCGGCGGTACACGCACCCGCCGCCCCGGCGGCCCCGAACGCGGCAGCGATCTGCGTTATGACCTGGAAATAAGCCTGGAGGAAGCCGCTTTTGGGCTGAACACCACCATCACCATCCCCAGGGCTGAAAACTGCCCCACTTGTGGCGGCAGCGGAGCCAAGCCGGGCACACAGCCGGAAACATGCACTTACTGCCACGGCACCGGCCAGCAGCAGGTAGTGCGCAATACAGCCTTCGGCCGTTTTGTCAGCGTTCGTCCCTGCGATGCCTGCAATGGCGAAGGGAAATTTATCCGGGAAAAATGCCCGGAGTGTCATGGCGGGGGGCATGTGCAGCGCCAACGCCAGCTTGAGATTAGAATTCCTCCCGGTGTAGACACGGGTTCGCGCCTGCGCGTCAGCGGCGAAGGTGAAGCCGGCAGGCACGGCGGTCCGCCCGGAGATTTATATGTTGTCATCCGGGTGAAAAAGCATAAGATTTTTACCCGGGATGGAGACGATATTCTCATGGATCTGCCCGTCTCCTTCACCCAGGCCGCTTTGGGGGCGGAGCTGGAAGTACCCACGCTGAATGGCAAAGTGCGCCTGAAAATCCCTGAAGGAACGCAAAGCGGCACATCTTTCCGCCTGCGTGGCAAAGGTATTCCCCATCTGCGCGGTTTCGGTACAGGAGATCAGCATGTCCGCGTTGTGGTCAAAGTGCCCAAAAAACTGTCCGCCAGGCAGAAAGAGCTTTTACGTGAATATGCCCGTATCTCCGGCGAACAGGTTGGTGACGGGGAGAAAGGCTTCATTCATAAAATGAAAGATGCTTTTGGCGGAAAGTAAGGAGCAAGAGTTGTGCAGTGGCTGGAAGTAACGGTAAAAACCAGACAGGAAAGCATAGAGGCCGTGGCGGCCAAAATGCAGGAGTTGGGAGCCGGCGGGGTTGCCATTGAAGAGAACTGGAATTTTGCCGGGATGAAAGCTTTGGGGCTGGGTGATTATTTCCCCCGGTCTTCAGGGCTTGCCGGAGATGAAGCGCTTATACGGGGATATTTCCCCGTTTCTTTTTATGAAGACGGCAGGCAGGAGCTGGAGAATTTTCTCGCCCGGCTGCCGGACTTTGGGCTTGCTCCCGGCAGGATGACAGTGCGCATGGTTACTGACGCCGGCTGGGAGCATGCCTGGAAAAAATACTGGAAACCTGTACCTGTGGGCAAAAAACTGCTGATTGTCCCCGCCTGGCAGCGGCCTCCGGCAGTTGAGGGCAGGCTCATCCTGCTCCTTGACCCCGGTGCCGCTTTCGGCAGCGGCACCCATGAAAGCACGCGGCTCTGCCTGGAATGGCTGGAGGAAAAAATTCAGGGCGGGGAGGCGGTGCTTGACCTGGGCTGCGGCTCGGGCATTCTGGCCCTGGCTGCCGGGCTGCTTGGGGCCGGCCGCGTCATGGGAGCAGACAATGATGTGCAGGCACTGCAGGCAAGCCGGGAAAATGCCGCCTTAAACGGTCTCGCAGCGGTATTTGTCCGTGTCGATTTACTGGCGGATGAGGTGTGGGCAGAATTTTTCACCGCCGATATTGTTACCGCCAACCTGACGGCTGACCTGCATCTGTCTGTCCTGGGCCGTCTTAAGCGGGTACTGGCACCGGGAGGACAGGCCGTGCTGTCCGGAATAGTCAGGGGGCGGCAGGATGAGGTTGAGGCGGCGGCCGCCCGCTGCGGTTTTCTTGTCAGGGAAAAATTGTGCGCCGGTGAATGGGTGGCGCTGGGGCTGGAGCTGAAAAAATGAACCGTTTTTTTTATGATAAAGAGCAGCGAAACGGGCAGACTGTAGTGTTGCAGGGGGAAGATGCCTTCCACCTGACGCGCGTGCTGCACCTGCAAAGCGGCGGGCAGATTGAACTGTGCGGCCCCGACGGGGTATGCCACAGCGCGGTAATAACTGAACTGGGTAAAGGGAACGTGCAGTGCCGGCTACAGGAATTGCTGCCCGATCATGAACCCGGACTTGCCATTGACCTGGCTTTTGGCCTCCTCAAGGGAGAGAGGACGGATTTTGTGCTGCAAAAGGCAACTGAAATCGGTGCAGCCGCTTTTCTGCCCGTAAGCACCACAAGGACAGTGGTCAAACTGCCAAGGAAGGCGGAACACAAAACAGAGCGTTGGCAGCGGATTGTCCGTTCCGCCGCCGCCCAGGCTCACAGAAACAGGGTGCCCGTGGTGCACCCGCCGCAGGAGTTTCCTGCGCTTTTGCACCTCTTTCCTGCTTATGACCGTGTCCTTTTCTTCTGGGAGGGTGCCCGGCAGGGCTCCCTGGCAAGCGCTGTAGAGGGGACGGGTCCGGGAGCGCGCCTGTTGCTTGTTACCGGCCCGGAAGGCGGCTTCAGCCCCGCAGAAACGGAGCTGGCCCAAAAAGCCGGGGCACGGGTGGTTACCCTGGGGCCAAGGATTTTGCGGGCAGAAACGGCCGCCATAACTGCAGTTGCCCTGACATTATACCAGGCGGGAGAAATGGGGGGACGATAATGGCCACAGCCGCTTATTATACACTTGGTTGCAAAGTCAATCAGACGGAAACCGCCGCCCTGCAGCACCTGCTGGAGGAGAAGGGCTACAAAACTGTCCCTTTCACGGAGGCGGCCGATGTGTATGTCATCAATACCTGTACGGTTACCCACCTGGGTGACCGGAAATCCCGGCAAATGGTGCGCCGGGCGCGCCGCCTCAATCCGGAAGCGGTGATTGTGGTCACCGGCTGTTACGCCCAGGTAGCGCCGCAGGAAGTGATGAAACTGCCTGAAGTGGATCTCATTGTCGGCACCCATGCACGGGGACAGCTGCCCGACCTGATAGAACGGGCAAAAGCGGAGCGCATTAATCATGTCATTCCCCTGACGGAAAAAAGAGGGTTTGAAGGGCTGGACGCCGCCCAGACAGGGGAAAAAACGCGGGCTTTTCTGAAAGTGCAGGAAGGGTGCCGGCAGTTTTGCACTTACTGTATTGTCCCCTACGCGCGGGGCCCGCTTTACAGCAGGCCGGTGGCGGAGGCAGTAAAACTTGCGGAAAAACTGGCGGCGGAGGGCTTTCGCGAACTGGTGCTGACAGGTGTGCATCTTGGCAGTTTCGGTACCGATTTGGACGGGGATGTGACCTTATGCGACCTGCTGCAGGAGCTGGTACAGGTGGAGGGGCTGGACCGCATC
>DUUE01000425.1 GCA_012841735.1 Bacillota bacterium
AGGGGCGAAATTCTGATGGGTGAAGCGCCTGCAGTTAAACTGGAAACAGGGGAGGCGCTTCGCATCTCCACCGGCGGGATGCTGCCGGAAGGCGGGAATGCCGTTGTCATGGTGGAGCACACGGAATTTCTGTCTGCAGACACCCTGGCGGTTTATAAAGCGGTGGCACCGGGGGAAAATACCATTGCCAGGGGGGAAGACCTCCGGGCGGGGGCGGAAGTCCTGCCTGCCGGGCAGCGTTTGCGGCCGCAGGATCTGGGTATTCTGGCTTCCCTGGGGAAGATGGAAGTGGAAGTGGCCGCCAGGCCGCGGGTGGCGTTGCTTTCCACCGGTGATGAACTGGTGCCGCCGGAGGAGGTGCCGGGGCCGGGGCAGATCCGGGAGACAAATTCCTACACCCTGGCAGCCCTGGCGGAACAGTGCGGGGCGGAAGTCAGCCGGCTGGGTATTGTACCCGATGAACGGGAGGCCCTCATGGCCGCCCTGCAAAAAACGGCAGGTTATGACTGTGTGGTGCTGACAGGCGGCAGTTCGGCCGGGATACGGGATCATGTGGCTGCCTGTATTGCCGCCCTGGGCAGACCGGGCGTTCTCTTTCACGGGGTTTCCATGCGCCCGGGTAAGCCGCTCATTTATGGCCTTGTGGACGGGCGACCATACTTCGGTCTGTCCGGGAACCCCACTTCGGCCCTGGTGGGCTTTTTGCTCTTTGTCAGGCCCCTGTTGTGGCGGCTGACGGGAGAAAAAAAAGTAGTGCCGCGCTTTTGGGCCCGGACAGAACGCAATTTGTCCTCGACAGGCGGCCGGGAAGATTATGTGCGGGCGTATGTTTATGAAAAAGAAGGCCAGTGGTGGGCACGCCCCATTCTGGGGCAGTCCAATCTGCTTTCCACGGCGGTGCGTGCCAATGCACTGCTGAGGATCCCGGAGAACAGTGAAGGGGCGGAACCTGGGGACTGGCTGGAAGTTTTGCTGCTCGGACAGTTTTAATGGAGGCATGGGAAGATGAAGGAAAAAAGAAAGCGTTACTTGCATAACACAACCATTCAGGAAGCAAAAGAGCGCTTCCTGCGGCGCCCCTGGCCGCCGGCAGCGGCGGAAACGGTGGCCGTGCCGCAAGCTGTGGGGCGTATCACGGCGGAAGCCGTTTTTGCCAGGCTTTCTTCACCCCATTATCATGCGGCGGCCATGGACGGGGTGGCTGTAAAGGCTGAAGATACGACAGGTGCGGGGGAAACGACGCCCAAAAGGCTCCGGCTGCACGAAAAAGCATTCCCCATCGATACGGGCAATGCGCTGCCGCCTGGCTGCAATGCGGTGATTATGGCGGAAGACATAACTGAAAGCGGAGATGAGGTGGAAATAATTGCCCCGGCCGCACCCTGGCAGCATGTGCGGCCCATCGGTGAAGATATTGTGGCGACAGAAATGCTGCTGCCGGCCGGCCACCGTATCCGGCCCGTGGATGCGGGCGCACTGCTGGCCGGCGGGATAAATGAAGTGAAAGTTTACCGGAAACCGGCGGTGGCCGTGATCCCCACCGGCAATGAGCTGGTGCCCCCGGGGTCCGAGCCGCAGGAAGGCCAGATTATTGAATACAATTCCACAGTTTTTGCCACGCAAATCAGGGAGTGGGGCGGCGAAGCCAAAGTGCACCCCATTGTTCCGGACGATTTTGCCGCCCTAAAAGCCGCCGTCAGGCAGGCTGTTGCCGAAAGCGACCTTGTCCTGATAAATGCCGGCTCTTCCGCCGGCCGGCGTGATTATACGGCGGATGTGGTAGAAGCTTTGGGCGAGGTGCTGGTGCACGGTGTGGCGGTCAAACCGGGCAAACCGGTGGTGCTGGGCGCAGTTTCCGGCAAACCGGTGATCGGTGTTCCCGGCTACCCGGTATCGGCCATGGTGGCCCTGGAACTCTTTGTCAAACCGTTCCTGTATATGATGCAGGGCCTGCGGGAACCGGATGTACCGCAGCTTGCGGCCACCTTTTCCCGGCAGCTGACATCCGCCCTGTCGGCCGAAGAATGGGTGCGCGTCAAAGTGGGGCGTGTGGGTGAGAGTTATATCGCCACCCCGCTGAGCCGGGGAGCAGGGGTGATCACTTCCCTGGTGCGGGCGGACGGCATTGTCCGCATCCCGCAACATGCGGAAGGGCTGGCGGCCGGGGAAAAAGTGGCGGTTAACCTGCTGCGGCCCCTGGAAGATATTGACCGGACCATAGTCTGCATTGGCAGCCATGACCTTACCCTGGATATCCTGGGTGACCTGCTGGCGCAGCATTATCCCGGCTACTCCCTCTCTTCAGCCCATGTGGGCTCCACAGGAGGCATCATGGCCTTAAAGCGCGGGGAAGCCCACCTTGCCGGCACCCATCTTTTGGATGAAGAAACGGGAGAATATAATATACCTTTCCTGAAAAAATTTCTTCCCGATGTGCCCGTCCTGCTGCTGACACTGATAGAGCGGGACCAGGGGCTGATCGTCGCCCCCGGGAATCCGAAAAAGATTTATGACATTGAAGATTTGGTCCGCCCTGATGTTACTTTTGTCAACCGGCAGCGCGGGGCGGGAACAAGGCTGCTGCTGGATGCGCGCCTGCGGGCCAAAGGCCTGGCGGCGGAACAGATAAACGGTTACCGGCGCGAGGAGTATACACACCTGGCTGTGGCGGCCGCCGTCAAGGCCGGTTCGGCCGACGCGGGGCTGGGGGTAATGGCGGCTGCCGTTTCCCTGGGGCTGGATTTTGTGCCGCTGGCGCTGGAGCGCTATGATCTTGCCATTCCTGTCATTTTTGAGCATGACGACAAGATTGAAAAGCTGCTGACTGTGATCAATTCACGGGAATACAAGGATGCCGTCGGCAAAATGGGCGGTTATCACACGAAAAATACGGGTAAGATTGTCTGGCGGGGGGAGGCAAAATAATGGATGGATTTACCGTGGCCATCTTGACGGCAAGCGACAAGGGAGCGCGCGGGGAGCGGGAGGACGAAAGCGGGCGGGTGATCCGGGAACTGGTGACTGCGGCCGGCGGGCGGGTCATTGCCTATGATGTGGTGCCCGACGATTATGAAACTCTGGTACAGAAACTCCGGGAATATACGGATATGACGGGGGCAAACCTGATCCTGACCACAGGGGGGACAGGCCTTGGCCCCCGTGACAACACGCCTGAAGCCACCCTGGCTGTCTGTGAGCGCCTTGTCCCCGGTATTGCCGAGGCAATGCGGGCATCCGGCCTGCAAAAAACTCCCCACGCCATGCTTTCCCGTGCAATCAGCGGTATCCGCCGGCAATCCCTGATTATTAATTTGCCGGGCAGCCCCAAAGCGGTGCGGGAGAATTTGAGCGTGGTGCTGCCGGCACTGCCGCATGCCCTGGAGGTCCTGTGTGGTCAGGCGGCCGACTGTGCCGGCCCGCCAGGGGAAAATGCATAAAAAGGGCAAAACGTTATATAATAATTTTGTTCGGCAGTAAGGAAAATGAGGAAAACATAGATAATGCAAGAAA